>JAYVOV010000675.1:0-3153 GCA_043757735.1 Burkholderiaceae bacterium | reverse complement strand
CACTGGCACGCCGCCGCTCGAGGCAGAACCGTTGCGGCGCGGCACCAGGCGGATCGTGGCGACGCCGGGCTTCGCCGGGCCGGGTGGTGCAATACCGTAGTCGAGCAGCTTCTGGCGGCCCAGCGGGGTGATCCAGTCGGTCGTCCACGGCGGCGTCAGCGTGGTGCGCACCCGGGCGTCGGGCCAGCCCCCGGCCAACAGTGCCGCGCGCACGTCGCTCTCGATCACTGCGGTGGCCGGGCAGCCGGTATAGGTCGGCGTCAGGATCACCGTCAGGCGCCCGTCTTCGAGCCGAACGTCGCGCAGGATGCCGAGATCGGCAAGGGTGAGCACCGGAATCTCCGGGTCGGTGACTGCCCCGGCCAGTTCACGCGCCGCCCGCAGGTTTGCCGAGTCGCTGGCGCAGACCGCCAGGTTGTTCGCGACGGGTGGGCAGCTCATGACATCGCCCCTACCACTGCGCGCCGGGATGCTGGCGCGCCAGGGTCTGCATTTCCGCCAGCAGGAACCCGAAGTGCTCGCTGTGGCTGCCCAGTTTGCCCGTCGACAGGAACCCGCTGGTACGCGGGCGGCTCAGGGTTGCGCGCTGGAGCACGTCGTCGATGGTGGCCTCCCATGGGCCGCGCAGGCTGGCAGTGACGACGCCGATGCCGGCGTCGCTCACGGCGTGTTCCACGGGGTCATCGGACCAGAACTCGCTGGTGTAGGGCCACAGCTGGTCGAGAGCGGCCTGCATCCGTTCACTGGAATAGGGCGTGCCGTCGCCAAGTCGGAGCATCCACCTGCTGGCGTGCCGCAGATGCGCTCGCGCTTCCTTGATCGCACGCGCCGCGATCGCCGCCAGTTCGGGATCGGCCGATCCCGCGAGCGCCTGCCAGAGCGGCACGTTCAGCGCGCCGACCAGGAAATTGCGGGTGATGGTGATCGCGTAGTCGTCGTGCTTGCCCACGCCATTGGGCAGCTCCATCAGCGTCCAGTTGCGGAAGTCAGGCTCGTCGCGCTGGAAGGCCAGGTCATCTTCGTCGCGGCCCCGTCCCTCCAGCTTGCCGGCATGGCCGAGCAGCAGGCGCGCCTGCCCGATCAGGTCGAGCGAGACATTGGTGAGCGCCAACTCTTCCTCCAGCACAGGGCCGTGGCCGCACCACTCCGCCAGCCGCTGGCCCAGAATAAGGGCGTTGTCGCCCAGGCGGGTCACGTATTCAATATGAGATGCGGTCTCGGTCATGGTGTCGGATCGTCCGGCAGTCACATGTGATCGACTTCGTCAGGCAGCCGATAGAACGTCGGATGCCGATAGATCTTGTCGGCCATCGGATCGAAGTCGATCGCCTTGTCCTCCGACGCCGAGGCGGTGATCGCCTTCGAGGGCACGACCCAGATGCTCACGCCTTCCATGCGTCTGGTGTAGACATCGCGCGCCATCTGCAGCGCCATCGTCGCGTCCGAAGCATGCAGGCTGCCGCAATGCTTGTGGTCGAGGCCCTGTTTGTTGCGCACGAAAACCTCCCAAAGAGGCCAGTGTTTGTCCAGATCGCTCATTGCATTCCTCTCAAAGTGCCATGCGGACTGCGGACTGCGGACTGCGGACTCGGGCCCGGTTCGACGCGGGGTGGGCGGGGGTTTTGACTGGTGGCCCGCTCAGGCGGCGTGCGGGAGTTCACGTTCAGCCTGCTTGCGGGCATGCGCCATCGCGGCCTCGCGGATCCACGCGCCCTTTTCATGGGCCCGAACACGATCGCCAAGGCGTTCCCGGTTGCATGGGCCATCGCCCGCGATCACGCGCCAGAATTCCGCCCAGTCGATGTCGCCATAGTCGTAGTGGCCGCGTCCGGCGTTCCATTTCAGGTCGGGGTCGGGAATCGTCAGACCGAGCAGTTCGGTCTGCGGCACGGTGGCGTCGATGAACCGCTGGCGCAGTTCGTCATTGGAGATTCGCTTGATGCCCCAGCGCATTGTCTGGGCCGAATGGATCGAATCCTGGTCACTGGGGCCGAACATCATCACCACCGGCCACCACCAGCGGTTCAGCGCCGCCTGCGCCATCGCCTTCTGCGCGACGCTGCCGCGGGCCAGAGAAAGCATGATGTCGTAGCCCTGGCGCTGATGGAACGACTCTTCTTTGCAGATTCTGATCATTGCGCGGGCGTACGGCCCGTAGGAGCAGCGGCACAAGGGGATCTGGTTCATGATCGCCGCGCCATCGACCAGCCAGCCGATCGCGCCCATATCGGCCCAGGTTGGCGTCGGGTAGTTGAAGATGCTCGAGTATTTCGCGCGACCTCCGTGCAGCGCATCGATGAGATCGTCGCGGGCCACGCCCAGCGTCTCGGCGGCGGCATACAGGTACAACCCGTGGCCGCCTTCGTCCTGGATCTTCGCCAGCAGAATGGCTTTGCGCTTGAGGCTGGGTGCGCGAGTCGCCCAATTGCCTTCCGGCAGCATTCCGACCACCTCGGAATGGGCATGCTGCGAAATCTGCCGGACCAGCGTCTTGCGATACGCTTGGGGCATCCAGTCCTGGGCTTCGATCTTTCGATCCTCGGCGATTGCAGCCTCGAAGGCTAGTTCACGCACGCTGGCGGGCAATGCCCCGGCGGCGGGTGTATCGGGTGCCAGATCGGCGGCTGTACCGGGTGCCAGATCGATAGCTTGTGTGTACATCGGGGCGAGTCCGGTGGCAGGGTGGGCATTCTGAAGTTTATTCACCGACTGGTCGGACGGTCAATAGAAAACTCACGTTCCGACCAACCCGATTGACCGGGATCAGGGGCCGTCCTTGGCCGGGGGTTGACAGCTTGACCGCGCCGCACCATAATCCGGGGTTCCCTGGAGGGGTGCCCGAGTGGCTAAAGGGGGCAGACTGTAAATCTGTTGGCTTACGCCTACGTTGGTTCGAATCCAACCTCCTCCACCAGGATTCGGTCGCTGCTTTGCCGACTTGTTGGGGTATTGGGGGTTGTGGGTGCCGCGGGTGTAGCTCAATGGTAGAGCAGAAGCCTTCCAAGCTTATGACGAGGGTTCGATTCCCTTCACCCGCTCCAGCAATCAATGGCAGCAGCGGCGGTTGCAGGTTTTTGCCCATGTGGCTCAGTGGTAGAGCACTCCCTTGGTAAGGGAGAGGTCGCGCGTTCGATCCGCGCCATGGGCACCAGG
>JAYVOV010000674.1:0-3164 GCA_043757735.1 Burkholderiaceae bacterium | reverse complement strand
CGCCGCAAGCCTACAGCGCCTCGCTCTTCTACATCATCACCTATGTGCTGACCACGCTGGGCACCTTTGGACTGATCCAGTTGATGGCACGAAGCGGTTTCGAGGCCGAAGAAATCAGCGACCTGCGCGGCCTGAACCGGCGCAGCCCTTGGATGGCCTTCGTTGCGCTCATCCTCATGTTCTCGCTGGCCGGCATTCCGCCGACGGTTGGCTTCTACGCCAAGCTGGCGGTGCTGCAGTCGGTGGTCAACGCGGGCATGGTCTGGCTGGCGGTGGTTGCCGTTCTGGCTTCGCTGGTGGGCGCCTTCTACTACCTGCGCATCGTCAAGACACTGTATTTTGATGAACCGCTGGACGCCAACGCCCTGCTGGCTGGCCCGGGTGCTCGGGCCGCAATGGGCGTGAACGGCGCGCTCGTGCTGGGCCTGGGCATTCTGCCCTCGCCACTGATGAGCGCCTGCATCGAAGCCATTCGGCAGGCTTTGACGACCTGATCCGAGTTCTGCCGGCAGTCGTCACTGGCTGACTGGTCAACGACCTGTCCACCTTTCATTGAAGCGCTGCCCATGGCCGATGACCTGATCGAAACCGAACTCAGTTCTTCGCTGGTTTACGAAGGCGGCTTCCTGAAGATCCGCAAAGACCGGGTGCGCATGCCCGATGGCAGCGAGTCGGGCCGCGAATACGTGGTGCATCCGGGCGCGGCGGCGATGGTGCCCTTGTTTGCCGATGGCCGCGTGCTGATCGAACGGCAGTTTCGGTATCCGCTGCGCCGCGAATTCATCGAGATCCCGGCGGGCAAGATCGATCCGGGCGAAACCTCGCTGCAGACCGCGCAGCGCGAACTGATCGAAGAGACCGGTTACCGCGCGAAGCAGTGGGCCTTCCTCACCCAGATCCATCCGGCGATCGGATTCTCAGATGAGATTCTCGACATCTATCTGTGCAAGGACCTCGAGCACGTCGGGCGTTCGCTGGATGAAGGTGAACTGCTCGAGATCGACATCGTCAGCCTGGGCTGGCTGATGGACGAAATGCGTGCCGGACGTTTGTCTGACGTGAAGACGCAGATCGCGGTGCATTGGCTGGATCGCATCACCAGCGGCCAGTGGCCTTGGCCGGACTTCAATCTCGGCTGACCGTGGCTGCCTTTCGCTGCGGTCTGATGGTTTTCTGGCGCGGTGTCTGTCGGTTGGACGCTCGCTGGTGCGCGATGCTGGCTGGGCTGGTGCTGGTGGCCGGATGCGCCTGGCGGCTGCCTCCCGATGTGCCCGCGTTGGCAGTCAGTGCCGCGCTGCCAGGCAGTGCCGCGCAAGGCGCAGCACACACGAGCGAGCGGCCGACCATAGTTGTGCGGCTGCTCGCCTTCACTGATTTCCACGGTCACCTGCAAGCCAGCGAAGGCGGGACTCTGGACTTGCCGGACCCAGACAAGCCGGGCGCCACGCTGCGCGCCGGTGTGGGGGGCGCGGCCTACCTGGGCTCCTTGATCGCGCAGCGCCGCGCGCAGAACCCCAACACATTGGTGCTTTCAGCCGGCGACCTGGTCGGCGCGTCGCGCTTGAGCTCGGCGCTGTTTCGCGACGAGTCGACGATCGAAGCAATGAACCTGATCGGGCTGGACGCGAATGTGGTGGGCAACCACGAGTTCGACAAGGGCCGTGTGGAGCTCGATCGACTGGTGAAGGGTGGATGCGCGGTGGCGGCCGCTGACGATACGCTCGCAAGTTGCGCGGGCCCTGGCGGCACGTATGCCGGTGCCCGTTTCGCCTTCCTGGCGGCCAATGTGATCGATGGCAGCGGGCAGTCGATTCACCCGCCAACGCTGATCAAACAATTTGGGCCGGTGCGGGTTGCGGTGATCGGCGTGGTCACGCGAACCACGCCGACGCTTGTGTCGCCCTCGGGTGTGGCTGGGCTGCGTTTCGTCGATGAGGCTGAGACAGTCAATCGCCAGGTGGCGCTGCTGCGCGCGCAGGGGATAGAAGCGATCGTGGTGGTGATGCACGAAGGGGGGCAGGCAGACTTGGGTGATGCCGTCATGCCGGGCGCCACTCAGGGTGCCATGCAGGGCGCCACGCAGGACGCCCCGGCGACGCCGGGTGGCCTTGGCGCAAGGCGTGGCGAGAACTGCGTCAACGCGAGAGGTGAAGGCTTTGCCATTGTCGACAAGCTCGATCCTGCGGTGGATCTGGTGGTCGCGGGCCACACCCATCAGGCCTACAACTGCGTGCGCAATGGCATTCGGGTGGTGCAGGCGGGCGCCTTTGGTCGCTTGCTTGCAGAAGTCGATCTGCGGCTTGATGCTAAGACCGGCGACGTGATGAAGGGCGGGGTCACGGCGTACTTGCTGCCGGTGCTCAATGGGCTCAATGCCGATGCGGCCTCAACGGCGAAGTACCCGCCCGTGCCGGCGCACCCGGCGGTGGCCGCGCTGGTGGCGCACTATGCCGCGAACGCCGCGCCGCGCATCAATCGCGAGGTAGGCCGCATTACCGATGCCTTTGGCCGCGACGCTTCACCTGGCGGCGACCATGCGGCAGGGCGGCTGGTCGCGGACGCGCAGTTGGCTGCAACCCAGGGCAAGGGGCGCGGTGATGCGCAGATCGCTTTCATGAACCCAGGCGGCGTGCGGACCGATCTCACACCTGTGGACGCTTTGGGCGCGGTGAGTTACGGCGCGGTATTCCGAATGCAACCGTTTGGCAACAGCCTGGTGACGATGAGTTTGAGCGGGGCGCAGATCAAGGCGCTGCTGGAGCAGCAGTGGGCGGGGGCGAACACGCCGTTCGCGCGCATTCTGCAACCGTCTGGCGGGTTTGAATACGCGTGGCGTGCCGGCGCACCGGTCGGTGCGAAGGTGGCGCCTGAATCGATGAAATTGAATGGGGTTCCGATTGATGCGGCGCTGACCTACCGGGTGACGGTGAACAGTTTTCTGGCCGAAGGTGGGGATGGGTTCACGGTGCTGATGCGCGGAGCTGAGCGGGTGGGGGGGGCGCAGGATATTGATGCGCTGCTAGGGTGGTTGCGCGAGAGATCGCCGGTGGCGCCGCGGAGGGCTGCACGGATCGAGCGGTGGAATTGAGCAAGATCGGGGGTTGCCGATCGTGGCGAATGCGAGCCGAAGCACGGCGCCCTTCCCGTTGCGTGGTTGGTTCATG
>JAYVOV010000673.1:0-11825 GCA_043757735.1 Burkholderiaceae bacterium | reverse complement strand
CGCCAGAAGCGCCAGAAGCGCCCGACGCGCCAGACGCGCCAGACAGAGATGCCACTCCAGTTCAGCTCGAACCAAAGCAACAGCCTGCGCCGCAGACTCCTGCTCAGTCTGCTGCCAGGGCTTTTTCTGGCGGTGCTCCTGGCGGCCACCGCGTCATTCACGCTGGTGGCTCGACCCTTGCAGGCCGCCTTCGATCAGTCGCTGGCAGATACCGCGATGGCACTGATTCCCTATATCAAGGGCGATGGCAACCAGGTCCGCCTGCAGCTCCCCGAAGAAGCAGGAAAGATCCTACGATCCGATGAATTCGAAACGGTATCCTTCGCGGTATTCGGCGTCGACGATGTGTTCGCGGCGGGCGACCAGCATCTGAGAACGCTGCTGCGGCAGGCCCGAGCGGCCGCGGCGCAACGAGCAGCGCCATCGAACGACGAACGCAGCCTTCACGATCTGGCCCTGGACGGTGCGCGGGTTCGGGTGCTGGTGGTTCCCGTGCGGGCAGACCAAGTGCGCGCCACAGTGGTGGTCGCCGAAACCACCCGCAACCGCCGGCAGAGAAAAATCGAACTAGCGATTGGCCTCTTTGCCCCGCTGGGGCTGCTGACCGTGGCAACCGCCCTCACCGTCTGGTGGGGAACACGGCGCGCACTGACCCCGGTGCTGGCGCTGGCCGAGCAGGTGCGCGAGCGCTCTTTCAACAATCTGAGCGCCGTCGACGAGCCGCGTTCCGTTCAGGAAGTGCGTCCACTGGTCCACGCGCTCAACGACCTTCTGCGTCGACTCGATGTCGCACAACATGAGCAGCGCCGGTTCATCGCTGACGCCGCACACCAGTTGCGCACACCGCTCGCCGGGCTGTCGATGCTGCTCGAGCTTGCTGCCGAAGACCACGGCGAGAGTCGGGTACTGCGCATCCAGCAGGCCCGGGTCGCCGTTCAGCGCGCGATCCACCTGGCGCAGCAGCTGCTGACCTTGTCGGCCGTGCAGGTGGACGCCGAGGGGAACGATGACGTCGTCACGTTCGACCTGATCGATCTGGTCCAGGAACTCGCGCCGGGCTGGGCCTTGCGAGCCGAGCAGAAGAGCATCGAATTCAGTTTCGTGCTCGAGCCCTGCACTGTGCAGGGACAGCGCACGATGATCGGTGAAGCCCTCGCCAATCTGGTCGATAACGCGCTGATCTATTCACCGGCAGGCGCGCAGGTGAACGTCAGCTGCGGCAGACTCGGCAACGACGACGGTTGGTACCTTGAAGTGGCAGACACCGGGCCTGGCATCGCGCAGGCGTATCGAGGACACGAATTCCAGCGCTTCTATCGGCCCCCAGGCTCGAGCGGCAACGGCAGCGGTCTGGGGCTGTCGATCGTTCAGGCGGTGGCGCAGCGCAACAAACTGGACCTGCAGCTGCTGGACGTGATTCCGCACGGCTTGCGGGTCCGACTGCAGACGCTCACAGCAAGCCCTACTGCCAGCCGAAGCGTCGCACGTAGTAGCGCTTCATGAAAGTGGTCAGCAGCGCATAGCTCGCCAATATTCCGGCCAGCCAGACGTAGTACGTCGGTGGCAGCGCGTGCAGCTTGAAATAGTCGGCCAGCGGGCCCACCGGCAGCCACAAACCAATCACAACGATGACCACGGTCATGACCATCAGGGGCCAAGGCGCGCGGCTCTGGATAAACGGCAGCCTGGGGGTTCGGATCATGTGCACGATCAAGGTCTGCGTGAGCAGGCCAACCACAAACCAGCCGCTCTGAAACAGGCTCTGCTGCGCCACGGTCTGCGCGCCGAAAACCCACCACATGACGGCAAACGTCGTGATGTCGAAGACCGAGCTGATCGGTCCAAAGAAGAGCATGAAACGGCCGATGTCGGCGGGGTTCCACTTCAGCGGTTGAGTGACCAGATCGGCATCCACGTTATCGAAAGGAATCGTGGTCTGCGAAAAATCGTAGAGCAGGTTCTGCACCAGCAGCTGCAGCGGCAGCATCGGCAGAAACGGCAGAAAGGCACTGGCAACCAGCACCGACAGCACGTTGCCAAAATTGGAGCTGGCCGTCATGCGGATGTACTTGAGCATGTTGCAAAAGGTGCTGCGCCCTTCGACCACGCCCTGATCAAGCACCATCAGGCTCTTTTCGAGCAAGATGATGTCGGCCGCCTCCTTGGCAATGTCCACCGCCGAGTCGACCGAGATACCGATGTCGGCCGCGCGCAGCGCCGGCGCGTCGTTGATGCCATCGCCCATGAAGCCCACCACATGACCCTGCGCCCGCAAAGACCGAACGATGCGCTCCTTGTCCAGCGGTGCGAGCTTGGCGAAAACCTGGAACTGCGCCACGGCTGCAGACAGCGCGGCGTCATCCATCCCGGCAATCTCGGGGCCCAGCAGCACATGGTCGACGACCAGTCCGACCTGTCGGCACACGCGCGCGGTAACCAGCTCGTTGTCCCCGGTGAGCACCTTGACATGAACGCCGTGTGCCGCCAGCGCCCGCAGCGCCGGTGCAGCCGACTCCTTGGGCGGGTCCAAGAACGCGATGTAGCCGATCAGTGTGAGATCGACCTCATCGGCGACGGTGTAAGTGGTCTGGCTGGGCGGCAGTTCCTTCATCGCGAGCGCAACCACGCGCAGCCCGTCCTGGTTGAGTTTTCGTGCGGCCAGGTTCACCTGCTCAAGCATCGCGGCACCCAGCAGTGCATCACTGCCGGGAGAGGCCTGATCGGTGCGCACGCGGGTGCAGCAGGCCAGCACTTCCTCGAGCGCACCCTTGCAGATCAGCTGGTGATGCTCGTCGCGCTTCGAGACAACGACCGACATCCGCCGCCGCTGAAAATCGAAGGGAATTTCATCGATCTTGCGGTAGTCCTGTTCCAGCTTGAGTTCCGCAGGCAGCTCCACATGCGCCAGCACCGCACGATCGAGCAGATTCTTCAGCCCGGTCTGGTAGTGGCTATTCAGAAAGGCCAGGTTCAGCACTTCTTCAGAGGTGTTGCCGAAGGCGTCGATGTGCTGCCCAAGGGCGACCTGATCCTGGGTCAGCGTGCCAGTCTTGTCCGTGCACAGCACATCCATTGCGCCGAAGTTCTGGATCGCGTCCAGGCGCTTGACCACCACCTTCTTGTGCGACAGCGACACCGCTCCTTTAGCCAGTGTGGTGGTGACGATCATCGGCAGCATCTCCGGCGTCAGCCCGACCGCCACCGAGAGCGTGAACAGGAATGCCTCGACCCAGTCCCCCTTGGTGAAGCCGTTGAGCAGCAGCACGATCGGCACCATCACCATGGCAAAACGGATCAGCAGCCAGCTCACGCTGTTGACGCCAGCCTGAAAGGCGTTGGGCGTGGTGTCAGTGGCCATGACACGCGCGGCGAGGGTGCCGAAGTAAGTGCGGCTGCCGGTGTGCACCACCAGAGCGGTGGCCGACCCCGATACGATGTTGGTCCCCATGAAGATCAGGTTGCTCTGCTCGAGCGGGTCGTCGCCCGGCGCGCGACGATCGACAAATTTCTCTACCGGCGCCGACTCGCCGGTCATGGCCGACTGGGCAACGAACAGATCGCGGGCGCTGAGAAGCCGGCAGTCGGCGGGGATCATGTCGCCGGCCGACAGGACCACGACATCGCCGCAGACGAGCCTGCGCATCGGGATCTCGATCCGGGCGCCAACCGATCCCGCACCGGACTGCACGGCCCCGCTCGACCCCGTCGTGCCAGCGTCGCGCCGCAGCACGGTGGCCGTATTGCTGACCATCGCCTTGAGGCGCTCGGCAGCTCTGTTCGAGCGCCCTTCCTGCACGAAGCGAACCCCGGTGCTCAGCAGCACCATTACCCCGATCACAACTGTGGCTTTGGCATCCTGGGTGAGGTACGACACACCCGCCAGCACGGTCAGCAGCAGGTTGAACGGGTTTTTGTAACAGGACCACAGGTGCAGCCACCAGGGCAGCGGCCGGTCGTGTTCAACCTCGTTGGGACCGTGCTTCGCCAACCGTGCGGCGGCTTCGCGACTGCTCAAGCCCTCGGGCTGCGACTTGAGCCGCACGAGTGCTGTGGCCGGATCATCGCGTGCCGCCATCAGCAGCTCGCGCGCCAGATCGCCCGGAACCGCCTGCGCCGGACCACGGCCCGCCAGCTTGTCCTGCAGCGCGTGGCGGCCGATGTGCCGCAAAGGACGGCGCCGACGCATGAGCCCGATGAACCACTTCCTGAGACTGTCGATCATGCCGGCTTTTTGCATGCGCTCTTATTGCTCCGGCCCACTGAAGTTTTGCTTTATCGGGCCGAATCTATAGTCTGCACAAAAGGATTTCCAGCGCCCTGTGCTGACGCTTCGCAGCGAGCGTTTCACAACTGTGGCGCCGATGAGTCTGTCACCGCCAAATTAGCGATCAAGAGTACGATCAGCCTACACGAACCGCGCAGAATCCTCTGTATGACACCGAACCAAGCGCCCGCTTCGCCACCTTCAAATCCACTGCAGAAATCATCGCTGCCGTGGAAGCCCGCCAATCTGTGGCTGCTGATGCTCGCGCTGGTCGCGCTGTTCTGGCTGCGCGACATCTGGGTCACCTCCACCCAGGTTCAACCGATCCCCTACAGCGAGTTCCTGCAGCACCTGAAAGCGGAACAATTGGAATCGATCTCGATCGGCAGCCAGTTCATCGAGGGCAAGCTCAAGGCCGCGCAGCCCGATGGACGCACCCGCGTCGTCACTACCCGAGTCGCGCCGGATCTCGCGCGCGAGCTGTCGACCTACAACGTGCGCTTCGAGGGCGTGGTCGAGAGCACGCTGCTGCGCGAGCTGCTGTCGTGGGTGGTGCCGGCACTGCTGCTGATGGCGGTGTGGAGTTTCATGAGCAAGCGCATGGCCGCACAAGGCGGTCTGGGCGGACTGCTGTCGGTCGGCAAGAGCCGCGCCAAACTGCACTCCGAGTCCGACGTGAAGGTCAGCTTCGACGATGTGGCGGGTGTCGACGAGGCCAAGGCTGAGCTGCAGGAATCGGTAGACTTCCTGAAGAACCCGAAGGCTTACGGGCGGCTGGGCGCGCACATGCCCAAGGGCGTTTTGCTGGTGGGCCCTCCTGGCACCGGCAAAACGCTGCTGGCCCGTGCGATGGCAGGCGAGGCCGGTGTGCCTTTTTTCAGCATCACCGGCTCTGAATTCGTCGAAATGTTTGTTGGCGTAGGCGCGGCGCGGGTGCGCGATCTCTTCGAGCAGGCGCGCGCCTCGGCACCGTGCATCATCTTCATCGATGAGCTCGACGCACTGGGTCGCGCCCGCGGCGTCGGGCCGATGTCGGGTGGCCATGACGAGAAGGAACAGACGCTCAACCAGCTGCTCGCCGAAATGGATGGCTTCGACGCCAGCACCGGCGTCGTGATCCTCGCGGCCACCAACCGCCCCGAAATCCTCGACCCGGCGCTGCTGCGGGCCGGGCGTTTTGACCGTCAGGTGCTGGTCGATCGGCCGGACCGCAAGGGTCGCGCAGATGTCCTGCGAGTCCACCTCAAAAAAGTCACGCTCGGCGACGACGTGGATGCGGATGCGGTGGCTGCGCTCACGCCGGGTTTCGCCGGCGCTGATCTCGCCAATCTGGTCAACGAGGCCGCTCTGCTCGCCACCCGACGCAGTGCCGAAGCGGTGGCGATGGCCGACTTCACCGCCGCGGTCGAGCGCATCGTCGCCGGGCTGGAAAGGCACCAGCGCGTGCTGGGTGCCAATGAACGACGCACAGTGGCGGTCCATGAAATGGGCCATGCCCTGGTGGCCATGACCCTGCCGGGCACCGACCCGGTACACAAAATTTCGATCATCCCGCGCGGCATTGGCGCACTGGGCTACACCATGCAACGGCCCACCGAAGACCGCTACCTGGCCAGTCGCAGCGAGTTGCGCAACCGCCTGGCCATGCTGCTGGGCGCGCGCGCGGCCGAGGCACTGGTGATCGGTGAAGTGTCTACAGGCGCGGCCGACGACCTGGTCAAGGCCAGCGACATCGCACACGACATGGTCGCGCGCTACGGCATGTCGGCCGAGGTCGGCCAGGTCGTGTACGAGCGCCAGCCATCGCGCTTCCTGGATCTGCCCGAAGCCATGGGACTGGAGCGAGGCTTGTCGGACGACACCGCACGCAAAATCGACGCAGCGGTGCGCGCACTGATCGACGAAGCATTCGCAAGAGCCACCGCGGTGCTGACCAAACGGCGGGCGCTGCTGGAACAAGGCGCAGAGCAACTGCTGGCGCAGGAGACGCTTACCGAAGCGGACCTCCTGCCGATAGCCGAGGCGGCACGTCGGGGGCCTGCGCCGGATTGACAGGTTGCGCCTCCGACTCGATCGCCTCGGCCAGATCGATTGATACGGCCTTGGGTGCGGCGGCAGGCCGACTGATCGCGCTGAGGCTCACCCGCCAGATCCCGGCAAGCCGCCGTGACGGCCAGCGCCGCCAGCGAATCGCGCAGCGCCCGCTTGGGCTTCGAGCCGCCGCGCTTGTGACGCCAGGCTCAATTCCATCGCGATCGCCTCCTGAATTGCCAGATCACCCTGCGCGTAGACCGACGCCCGGTCCGAGAGCATCGCCACCTGCGGAAACTGCGAAATCTGCAGGGCCAGGGTCTGCGCCTCGGCCAGCACTGTGCCCTCTTCGACCAGCCGGTTGACCAGCCCCATGCGTTCGGCCTCCTCGCCGCCGACCATCCGCGCCGACAGCATCATGTCGAGCGCGCGGCTCACGCCGATCAGGCGCGGCAGGCGCACGGTGGTGCCGTCGCTCATCGGTACACCCCAGCGGCGCGACAGCACCGCGAAGCAGGCGCTGCGTTCGGCCACGCGCAGGTCGCACCACAGCGCCACCCCCAGGCCGCCGGCGCAGGCATGTCCTGCCACCGCGGCGATGACGGGTTTGCTGGCCGCGCGATGCAACGGGCCGTCGACGCTGCCGGCCCAGGGAACGTAGTCCACGCCCGCGGACAACTCCTTCAGATCGGCGCCTGCGCAGAAGGTGCCTTGCGCGCCGGTGAGCACCGCCACTTTGGCCTCGTCATCGGCCTCGAAGGCACGGATGGCCGCGGTCAATTCCAGCGAGGCTTCACGGTCGAGCGCGTTCTTGGCCTGTGGGCGATTGATGGTGATGGTGATGACCGGGCCGTTCTTTGCGATCAGTATTTTGTTGCTCATCGGGAGCGCTTCCGGAACGAGGTGGGTCGGGTATGCCACTCACGGTCGCGCAACGACGGGTCGCGGTCAATCGGGATCACCATAAAGTGAACTGACTGACCATCAGGCCTGGGCCGGCGCGGTCGAGGCAACGGGCGCCGGTGCTGCCGTTTCGCTCAATGCCCGCTTTGTTCAGTGCCCGCCGTTCCCCGCACTGACCACCCGCGCCCCGCCGCCGTCCAGTGTCTCGTGGTGGATCCAGAGCCCTTCACCCTCGATCTCGATCACTGAAAACGCCGGCGTGCCTTCCACCAGCCGGGTGTTGCGTCGCAGGCCCAGCGAGGCCTGCTGCACCAGACTGCGCTGACCGATCACCGGAATGCCCAGCCATTGGCCGAAGCAGGTGCGATGGCTGCGGCCATGACCGATGAACAGCAGCCTGTCGCGATGCGGCGCCAGCACTGCCCTGCGTTCACGCGGACAGAAACCACAGGGACGCGAGCCATCGCCAGTGCGATGAAGGTCGGTCACGCGCAGCTGGATGGTCATGGTCTGGTGAAGATACCCTTGCGCTGGGCCCGCGGACCAGTCGACGCATGTCAGCCGCGGCACCGGCACCACCGTCCGCGAAGTATAGTCGGCCCGTAGAGTTCACTATCCTCGGAGAGAGCATGAAGATTGCGGTGATGGGATCGGGCGGTCTGGGCGGCTACTTCGGCGCGCGCCTCGCGCGAGGTGGCGCCGATGTGCATTTCGTCGCCCGCGGGGCGCACCTGCAGGCAATGCGCGAACAGGGCCTGCATATCGAGGGCCCCGAGCCTATCCAGATCAGTCCAGTGAACGCCACCGATGACCCACGCGAGATCGGCGTCGTCGACCTGGTCATGCTGTGCGTGAAGCTCTGGGACACCGAGACCGCACTGACGCAGATGGCGCCGATGGTGGGTCCCGACACAACGATCGTCTCGTTCCAGAACGGCGTGCTCAAGGACCAGATGCTGGGCCGCGTGTACAAGGCTTCGCAAATCATGGGCGGCGTCGGCTACATCGCCGCAACGGTGGCGCGGACCGGCGTCATCCGCCAGACCGGTCCTATGCAGCGCCTGGTCTTTGGCGAGTTCGATGGTTCGCGTTCGGCGCGCGGCATCGCGTTTCTGGCAGCCTGCCAGGCGGGTGGCATCAACGCAGAATTGTCTGAAAGCATCCAGCGCGAGATCTGGCAGAAATATGTATTCCTGGCGGCACTGTCCGGCACGACCACCACCATCCGCAAGACCATCGGCCCGATCCGCGAGAACTCGCAGACGCGTGCCTTTCTGCTCGACCTGATGCGCGAAGTGGTGGCGGTCGGGCGGGCGCATGGCATCGATCTGCCGGAAGACTATGCGCAGCTGCGCTTGGCGCTGACCGACAAGGTTTCCTACGACATGACCTCGTCGATGCACCACGATCTGGAGCGCGGCAATCCGCTCGAGGTGCGCTGGCTGGCAGGCGGGGTGGTGGAACTGGGTGAGGCCAAGGGAGTGCCGACGCCAATGAACAGGGCGATCGCAGCAATATTGGCGCTGCATGAGAAGGGCAAGGCTGGCTGAACAGGCGATGACCAGGCACACCGCGGCCATTGTGCGCTGGCTGCTCGATGGCCTGCCGGCGCTGCGCGAAGTGTTGCGCCTCGGGCTGGCCTTCGATGTGATCCTGCTGTCGGCAGTCTGGATGCACGTGGCACCGGCGGATCGGGCGCGGGCGTTCCGCAAGATGGTGTCGCTGCTCAAACCGGGTGGTGTGCTTCTGATGTCGCTGCGGTTCGGGCCGTCCGGGGCCGGCGGGTCGATGCATCCGGTGTCGCAGGCGGAGGTAGCGCAACTGGCGGTTCGGTTGTCTGATGACGGCACCGGTGCCCTGCCCCTGCTGCGCCACGTGATTCTGAACGACGACCAATCGTCCATCTGGAGCGGCTGCGCGAATCGGCGCATCGAGAGACGCGCCGGCAATCCACTTGGCTGTATCACCGGGTCAGGACACGCCGCCCCTATTCCCCAGCCACCTGCACCAGGCGTTTGCCCGTCGCTTCCCCCTTCATCATCCCGATGAGCGCGCCCGGCGCCTTCTCGATACCGTGCACGATGTCCTCATGGAAAACCATCTCGCCGCTCCTGAACCACGGCGCCACACGAGCCAGATAAGACGGCAGTTTGTGCACATGGTCATAGATGATGAACCCGGTCATCGTGATCCGCTTGCTCAGTACTGACTGCAGACCGCGGATGCCCTGGTCGGCCACTTCGTTGTAGGCCGAAATCATGCCGCACACCGGAAATCGCGCGGCCACATTCGCGTGCCGCAGGGCCGCTTCCAGAGTGCTGCCGCCAACATTGTCGAAGTAGACATCGATGCCCGCCGGGCAATGCTCGCGCAGTGCCTCGTCCATGTCGGTCGTCTTGTAGTTGAACGCGGCGTCGAATCCGCACTTCTCGAGCACGAACGCCACCTTGTCATCGCTGCCGGCCGAGCCCACCACGCGCGCACCCGCCCGTTTGGCAAATTGCCCGGCCAGCTGGCCGACCGCGCCGGCCGCCGACGAAATATAAACGGTGTCACCAGGCGCGGGCATGCCGAGCTCGATGGCACCGACCCAGGCGGTCAGCCCGGGCATGCCCAGCGCCGACACCGCCAGGCTCACACGCCCCAGCGACAGGTCGATGCGATGAAGGCCCTCACCGCGGGCGACCACGGTTCGTTGTGCCCAGTCGAGGAAGCCCCAGACATAATCGCCCGAAGCGAAGCGCGCGTTCTTCGACTCAAGCACGCGACCAACAACCCGCGACACAACAGGCTTGTTCAATGCGAAACCCGGCGCATACGAGGTGCCCGCATTCATCCGCCCGCGCAGGTAGGGATCGGTCGACAAATAGAGCGCCTGCACCAGCACGTCTTCCGGGCCAACTATTGGCTCCGCACACTGGTCGAGCGCGAAGCAGGATTCATCGACCCAGCCGGTGGGGCGTTTGACGAACAGGATTCTTGTATTCATGGGGCCGTCCAAGCGAAAATTGATTTGCAGTTCAGTTCCAAAATCTTGTACACGAGCGAGTCTCAGATCGATTGTTCGGGAGCCACGCCTGAGCGGCCTTGATTGTCGTGAATATCGAATCGAATTGCCCGCATTCCGGACTCCCGAAAAATGCTGTCCGCGCGTACCCTGCAGAGCGATCTTGCGTCTCGCTGCTCATCATAAAGATTCCCGACCATCGTCGGCAACGCCTCCACAGCACTTCGCGAATGTGCCTTGACTTCACTGCCCGAGTGAACTTCTACTACCCGGCAAGACCAATACCGCCGAGAGAGACACCACCATGCTGAGCGCCGCAGACAACCAGGTTCTAACCCAGACCAGCGCGGACACGCCAATGGGCCAGCTGTTTCGCCGATTCTGGATCCCCGTGCTGCTGTCCTCGCAATTGCCCGAGCCCGACTGCCCGCCGGTGCGTGTCAAAGTCATGGGCGAATCGCTGCTGGCGGTCCGTGACAGCACGGGTCGCATCGGCCTCATCGATCCGGTCTGCCCGCACCGCGGGGCCAATCTGTTTTTCGGCCGCAATGAGGATGGCGGCATCCGCTGCTCGTACCATGGCTGGAAATTCAGCGTCAGCGGCGAATGCCTGGATGCACCCACCATCGATGCCAATATGATGCAGAAGGTCTGCGACCGCGCTCGCATCAAAGCCTATCCGGCTTGCGACTGGGGCGACTTCGTCTGGGCCTACATGGGCCCGCGCGAAACGCCGCCGCCAATGCCCGCGATGGAGTTCGCGCTGCTGCCCGCGTCGCACCGATATGTCTCCAAGAAGTTCCAGGAATGCAACTGGGCCCAGGCAGTTGAAGGGGGAGTCGACACTGCGCATTTTTCTTTTCTGCACCAGATCGTCACGCAATCCTCCGATGACCTGAAAGAAAAAACCACGCGCGTGTTCCAGGGCTACTCCCGAGGCACGATGAGCCACGATCACGTGCGCTGGATGCGCGCTGACTCCCGGCCGAAATACCACGTGGCCGCCCACGACGCCGGCCTGATTCTGGCCGGCACGCGGCAGGCGGACCCTGGTGACACCTACTGGCGAATCGCGCAGTATCTGCTGCCCTCGCACGCGTACACCCCCAGCGCAGGGGTCGGTCAGAACTACCACGCTCAAACCTTCATCCCCATCGACGACGAGTCATGCTGGGTGTACGTCTACACCTGGAATCCGGATCGGCCACTGACGGCCGAAGAACGCGCCTCGTTCGACAAAGGCGCAGTGATCTATCCAGAAATGGACAGCGACTGGATGCCCAGGCGCAACCGCGCCAATGACTACCTGATCGATCGGCAGCTGCAGAAGGCCGAGAGCTTCACCGGCATTACTGGTGTGTCAGAACAGGATCAAGCCATCCAGGACAGCCAGGGCAGAATTGCCGACCGCACCCGTGAACTTCTGGGGCCGACAGATGTGGGTGTCGTGCGTTTTCGCCGGCTGATGCTCGAACTTGCAAAAGTGCTGCAGGAGGGCGGAGAACCGACAGCGGTCGATCACCCAGAGAGCTACCGCGTCAGGGCTGGCGCGATCGTGACTGACCAGGATGCCTCGTTCACCGAAGTCATGCAAAGGCGCTTTGGCCACATCCACGGCCT
>JAYVOV010000672.1:0-11843 GCA_043757735.1 Burkholderiaceae bacterium | reverse complement strand
GCGATCGCGGCATGGATGTGATTGCCGACGGCGGTGGCCACGCCGATCGGCAGCGAGCCCGGGTCTTTCAGAAGCTGGGCCACCAGCAGGCGGGCATCGGCCATGGGCGAGTCTGCCTTTACCACCACCACGATCGCTTCTTCGAACAGCAGCGCCACCGGCGTGAGGTCGCGCCAGGTGACCGAAGAGTCGCCGATCAGGGCGTGATTGAGCATCGAGTGGGTGTAGGTGGTCAGCGCATGGCCGTCGCCCGGGCGCGTGAGCAGGGCGCTGATCGCGACAGTGCCCGCACCGCCGGGCCGGTTGCTCACGACAATCGGGCTGGCGAGCTGCTGCTGTTTTTCCACCAGGTCTTTGAGCATGCGCGCGGCGGCATCGAGCGCCGCACCGGGGCCGGCCGGGACGATGTAGTCGATATTGCGCGTCGGCCGCCAGCGGGCCTGAGCCCGAGCAGCGGACAGGGTGGCCGAGGCGGCTGTGGCGACTGCGCCCAGCGTGAAAACGCGGCGGTCAGAATTCATGCGGGGTTCCTGGGCCTATTGGCGAGAAGTCGTGCGAGAACGAAGGGCTGGAGAGGCGCCAAAGGTAAACGGTCAGGGCGAAAAGACAAGGGCATTCGCGAACACCGTGCGTGGCGCCGTCTCGGTTACGAACGTGACCATGAAGGACGTGGCGGTGATCGGGGCGGGGCCGGCAGGATGCACGGCGGCGAACGCGCTCGCTTGCGCCGGTGCTGCGGTCGTCATCCTCGAGCGGGCCACGATGCCGCGCTACAAGACCTGTGGCGGCGGTCTGCTGCAGGGGTGCGCGGTGCGCTCGCTCAGGCAGGAAGACGGTTTCGTTGTTCGCCAGACGAGCCGGGGCGAAATGCGAGCGAAGTTTGTCGTTGCCGGCGACGGCCGCGCGAACGCTCGCCGAGATCGTGATGGGGCGGCGCAGCGATCGCGATACTTTGGTCAGAAGCCGCACCTACCTTCGGCTGTTCGATCACGCATGGCGTCGAGGCCTCTGGAAAGCGGTCATTTTCGTCAACTCCGACAGGCTCCTAGTCTTCGATCGTGAAGCTCAGCCCGGCGCGCTGCTGCAAACGGCGCACCAGCGCCAGGCCCATGGCCGCGCCGGGGGTCCACACGCCGCCGGCCGTCATCGGCCGATCCACGTCCTTGATCAGGCACAAAGCGGTCTCGGCGATCATCTTCGAGGTGGAACCGTAGCCCGGGTCCCGGTCGCCCTTCACCGAAGCGCGCAGCACGCGGCCGTCGGTTGTTTCGCCGATGAACAACACGTCGTAGTGACCGTTTTCGCGCGCTTGCCGGCTTGGACCCTGACCCGGTTTGGGCAGCACGAAGCGCTGCAGCAGCGCACGGGCGGGCGCAAACCCCAGCACCGCATTCTGCAGACGGGCGCCGCCCGCCATGAAGCGGGCTCTACGCGCGCCCTTGGCGCCATCGCCGGCCATCATGCGTTCATCGTAGAGAAAATCGCGCCCCCAGGAATGGCCACGCAGCGCGTTGGTGCGATGAACGTTCTTGGTGTTGATCGCCGCCATGATGAACGGACCGGTCCAGCTCTTTGCCACATCGTCGTAGGCAGCGCTGTCGCCCTCGGGCTGCGGCGGCCCGCGAAAGCCCGGGGTCAAAGCGAACGGATCGGCCATGGTCCGCGCCAATTCCGGATCGCGGCCCATCTGCGCGATGGTGGCCAGTGCGCTGGCCATGGTGCCGCCCGAAAAGCCGCCTTTCATGCTGCGGACCCGGGCACGCACGCGCGCCAGCGGAGCGCCGAAGCGGCGCATGCCTTCGGCCTGCAGAAAGACGACACCCAGGTCAAACGGAATGGAATCGAAGCCACAGGAGAACACGATGCGCGCGCCACTGGCCGCGGCCAGCGGGCCGAGGAGCGGAATCATCCGAGCCATCCAGCCTGGCTCGCCGCACAGGTCGACGTAGTCAGTGCCAGCCTGAGCGCAGGCCACCACCAGCGCCTGTCCGTGGATCTGGTAAGGGCCGACAGTGGTGATGACGACACGCGCCTGCCGCACCAGATCGGCCAACGCAGCCGGGTTCGACGCGTCAGCCACGAGCAGGGGAAGCTGGTCGCTGGCGCCGATCCGATCGCGCACCGCTGCGAGCTTGTCCGGGTTGCGCCCTGCCATCGCCCAGGCGACATCGCCATCGTGGGCATAGGTGAGGTTCAGGTATTCGGCCACCAGACGCCCGGTGAAACCGGTGGCCCCGAAGACGATGACATCGAAAGCTCTGTTCATGCGCTAACCCGTTTCGCGACGGTGAGTAGAGAGTCGACGATACGCTTGTGTCGCGCGTCGACGTTGCGGCCGTGCTGATGGGCGAGGCGCGCGGCGGCCCGCAGCCGGCGTGGTCCTGGCAACGTAAGATCTGCGCATGACTTCATCGCCGCCCGTCATTTCGCCTGCCCAGCCGCGCAATCCGCTGCACGGGGTCACGCTCGAAGCCCTCGTTACAGCGCTGGTGACGCGGTACGGATTCGATGGTCTTGCTCAGCGTGTGCCGGTGCGCTGTTTTACCAGCGACCCAAGCGTCGCCTCCAGCCTGCAATTCTTGCGCAAGACGCCGTGGCCTCGTGAATCGGTTTCATCGCCGGGCCGATGCGGACCAGGGGCGGCGTCAGACCGCTGCCGCCAGTGTGCTGGCCTGATTGATCGCGCGCTTGGCGTCCAGCTCGGCGGCTTCGAAGGCGCCACCCACCAGCGTGGCGTTCACGCCTGCCGTCTGCAAATCGTCGTACAAGCTGCGCAGCGGCGTCTGCCCGGCGCAGACGATGACGGTATCGACCTCGAACAGCTGCGGTTCGTTGTTGATCCGCGTGTGCAGGCCGGCGTCGTCCACCTTCAGGTACTCGACGCCGTTGATCATGCGCACGCCGCGCCGGTTGAGCACCAAGCGATGAGTCCAGCCGGTGGTGCGGCCCAGGGACTTGCCCAGCGGGTCGGTCTTGCGCTGCATCAGGTAGACGGTGCGGTCGCTGGCCGCCACCTGCGGCACCACGCCTGTCACCCCACCGCGCGGATGATTCTTGAAGTCGATGCCCCACTCGCGGGCGAACACGTCGACATCCAGTGCGCCCGATTTGCCCTCGTGGCTCACCAGCTCGGCCACGTCGAATCCGATGCCGCCGGCGCCCATGATCGCGACCCGCTTGCCGACCGGCTTGTGACCGAGAATGACATCGGTGTAGCTGACCACTTTCGGGTGCTCGATGCCCTCGAGTGCAGGCTTGCGTGGTTCGATGCCGGTGGCCACGATCACTTCATCGAAGCCCTCGGCTTTGAGCGCTGCCGCGTCGACTCGCGTATTCAGGCGCAGCGCGATGTGGTGCACCTCGATCATCTTGCGGTAGTAGCGCAGCGTCTCGTAGAACTCTTCCTTGCCCGGAATGCGCTTGGCAAGATTGAATTGCCCGCCGATCTCTGCGGCGGCGTCGAACAGCGTCACCTGATGTCCGCGCTGCGCGGCGACCGTGGCATAGGCCAGGCCGGCCGGCCCCGCGCCGACCACCGCCAGACGCTTCACCCTGGCGGTGGGCAGATAGTGCAGCTGGGTCTCGTGGCAGGCGCGGGGGTTGACCAGGCAGCTCACTTCCTGGCGCCCGCCGAAGGTGTGGTCCAGGCAGGCCTGGTTGCAGGCGATGCAGGTGTTGATCTCGTCTTCGCGCCCCTGCAGGGCCTTGAGCACCAGCTCGGCGTCGGCCAGCATCGGGCGCGCCATTGAAATCAGGTCGGCATCGCCGCGGGCCAGCACGGCCTCGGCCACATCGGGCATGTTGATGCGGTTGCTGGTGATCAGCGGCACTTTCAGCTCCTTGCGCAGCCGCCCCGTCACCGAGGTGAAGGCGGCCCGCGGCACCATCGTTGCGATGGTGGGGACCGGCGCTTCATGCCAGCAGAAATGCGTGCTCACGATGTTCACGCCGGCCGCCTCGACGCCCTTGGCGAGCTGCACGATCTCGTCCCAGGCCATGCCGCCGTCGAGCATGTCCATGGCTGCGATCCGGAAGATCACGATGAAATCGGGACCGACCGCCGCGCGCACCCGGCGGACCACTTCGACCGGAAAGCGCATACGGTTCTCGAATGGACCGCCCCAGCGGTCGGTGCGAAGGTTGGTTTTCTGCACCAGGAATGTGGATAGCAGATAGCCGGCCGAGCCGATGATCTCGACGCCGTCGTAGCCAGCCTGTCTGGCCAGCGCCGCGCAATTGGCGAAGTCGCCGAGCTGCTTTTCGATGCCGGCTTTGTCGAGTTCGTTGGGCTTATAGGCGCCGATGCGCGACTTCACGGCCGAGGCTGCGACGCAGTCGGGGGTGCGGGCCAGCGGGCCGGTGTGCAAGATCTGCATGCAGATCTTCACGTCGGGGTCGGCAGCGTGTACCGCGTCGGTGATGGTGCGGTGCTGCGCCGCTTCTTCGGGTGTGGTGAGTTTGGACCCCGAGCCGCCTTCTTCGTTGGGCGGAATGCCGCCGGTGATGATCATGCCCACACCGCCGCGCGCCCGTTCGGCAAAGTACGCCGCCATGCGCGCAAAGCCGTCCGGCGCCTCTTCCAGGCCGGTGTGCATCGAGCCCATCAGGGCCCGGTTCTTCAGGCGGGTGAAGCCCAGGTCGAGGGGTGAGAAGAGCAGGGGGTAGCGACTGTGTGTGGTCATGTCGGTGGCTTGCGCTTGAAGCGGCGGTGGATAAACTCTACTTCAAGTCGGACGGTGTCGCGGCGCTGGAAGATTCGGAATGGCACTCCGAAAACCGGTCCGAGCCGGGCCATTCGAATCAACCCCGGGCCATTCGGACCAACCCGTGCTTGACCACAGCCGGGTCTGGTCGGCAACATGGGGCCGTTCTTTTTGTGGAGCCGTCATGATCGTTTCGCGTTGCGTGCTGGTTCTCGTCGCCATGCTTGTGCCGGCTGCCGCGTTCGCGGTAAAACTGGTCAACAAGGACGGCGGCGCGCACGACATCACCATCAAGTGCTCGACCACCACGCACACCAGCATCGGCGCCAACGTCACACGCGACATCGGCGGCGGGCCCTGCACCGTCACGGTCAAGCGCAACAGCGCTTCCGGTACGGGCAGCGGCAACGACACCCTGGTGATCCGCAATGCCGCCGTCTCGAAGAAATAGCGCGACATGAGTTCCTCCGCCAAAGATCTTTTCGTGTTCCCCGAGACCATCGCGAAGCGGCCTCCCGCCACCGAGTTCGTCTACGAAGCCGTGGTCGATATCGGCGAACGGGTCAGCATCGGGCAGGCGCCGCTTGGCGAACGCTTCATCGTGCCGATCATTGGCGGCGAGTTCCGCGGCGCCGGTCTGCGGGGTGAGGTGCTCTCGGGCGGCGCCGATCGGCAGCTGATGCGCCGTGACGGTGTGCGTGAGCTCGATGCCCTGTACGAGCTGCAGACCCACGACGGCGTGGTGCTCACCGTGCACAACCGCGTGCTGATCGACCAGCCTGTGGGTGGGACACGGTATGCCTTGTCCCACCTGAGCATCACCGCGCCGCAGGGCCCGTACGACTGGCTCAATCACCGCCTCTATGTGGGCACACTGGACGTGCTGGCCCCGCATCGCGAGGCGGTGCTGATCCGGGTTTACCGGCTGGTTGCTTGAGCGCGCGCGACAGCGCGGCCGCGGCGTGAATGCCCTGCACGAGCAGATGCAGGCCGCCGCCGCATCGGGCATCACGTTTCACCGCGCGCAGACCCACGCCGACGATATTCACGGCCTCGCCGACGCGCTTGGGCTGGGCACCTTCGGGCTGGTCGGCGGCGACGTCGGCTCGCAGGTCTTGCAGGTGTACTCGCGCCGCCCCGGTGTACATCCCTTTCGGCGCTGGACTCCCCGCCTCGCTGGTCGCACACTCGACCGAATCACACCGGAACAGCGGAGACCTCAATGACCACGCCTGCCCTGCGCGACGCCACGCTCGAAGACAAGTACACCAGGACCCAGGGGCCGGTGCTGATCAGCGGCCCGCAGGCCATCGTCCGGCTGATGCTGCTGCAGCGCGAACTGGACCGCCGCGCCGGGCTGAACACGGCGGGCTATGTGAGCGGCTATCGCGGCTCGCCGGTGGGCGGCATCGACCTGGCCATGTGGGAGGCGCAAAAGCAGCTCGATGCCAACCAGATCGTGTTCGCGCCGGGGGTGAACGAAGATCTGGCCGCCACCGCGGTCTGGGGCACGCAGCAGTTGCGCAGCATGCAGGACCCGACCGTCGATGGCGTGTTCGCGCTCTGGTACGGCAAAGGCCCGGGCGTGGACCGCGCCGGCGACCCGCTCAAGCATGGCAACTACGCCGGCACGAACGCGCAGGGCGGCGTGCTGGCAGTGTTTGGCGACGACCACCCGGGCAAGAGCTCGACCATCGCGCACCACAGCGAGCAGGCGATGGCCGCGCACGGCATCCCGGTGCTGTACCCGGCGAACGTGAACGAGTTCATCGAATACGGCCTGCTGGGCTATGCGATGTCTCGCTACACCGGCTGCTGGGTGGGCTTCAAGGTGGTCAATGAAACAGTCGAGCAGACCGCCACGGTCGAGGTCGATCTCGACCGGATGGTATTTGAGCGGCCGCCCACCGGCAACCTGCCGGCCGAGGGCATCCATTGGCGCGGTGCGTATGCGCCGGCGCTGGACGAAATGATTCTCAAGCGGACCAGACTGCCGCTGGCGCGCCAGTTCGCGCGCATCAATCGCATCGATCGGGTTGCGTTTGGCGAGTCCGGTGCGCACTTCGGTCTGGTCACCGCCGGCAAGGCGTACCAGGACACGATGCAGGCCTTGGCCACGCTCGGCATCGACGCCGGGCGTGCGCGGGCGCTGGGCATCGCGGTCTACAAGGTCGGCATGATCTGGCCGCTCGAGCCGGAAGGCATTGCCGAGTTCGCGGCGGGCAAGGGCGAACTGATGTTCGTCGAAGAAAAGAATGCCTTCGTCGAAAGCCAGTCGGCCGCGCTGCTCTACAACCTGCCCACGCGTCCGCGCATCACCGGCAAGAGCGACGACACCGGCCTGCCGCTGCTGCCCTCGGATGCGCTGCTCGAGCCCATTGAAGTGGCGCTGGCCATCGCGCAGCGTCTGCAGGCCAACGGCATCTGGGACGAGACGCTGGCAGCGCGGGTATCGGCGACGCGGTCGTACCGCGGTGCGCTGCTGGCCGTGGTGAGCCCGGGCGCGCGCCGATTGCCGTTTTATTGTTCGGGCTGCCCGCACAACACCTCCACCACCTTTCCCGAGGGCAGCGTCGCCATCTCGGGCATTGGCTGCCATGGCATGGCGGTGTGGGCCAAGCCGGGCACGCTGCTGGGCACGCAGATGGGCGGCGAGGGCATCAACTGGGTCGGCCTTCACCGCTTCACCAAAACAAAACATGTCTTCCAGAACCTGGGGGATGGCACGTATTTCCACTCGGGTCTGCTGGCCATTCGTCAGTCCATTGCCAGCGGCGCGAACATCACCTACAAGATTCTCTTCAACGACGCGGTCGCGATGACCGGCGGCCAGCCGGTGGACGGCATCATCACGCCGGCCGGGATCGCCCACCAGGTGACCAGCGAAGGCGCGCGCAAGGTGGTGCTGGTAAGCGATGACCCGACGCGGCACGGCCCGGGCCTGCCGGCCGGCGTGCTGGTCTTTCATCGCGACGAACTCGATCGTGTGCAGCGCGAACTGCGCGACACCCCCGGCTGCACCGTGCTCATCTACGAACAGACCTGCGCTGCCGAGAAGCGCCGCCGGCGCAAGCGCGGCGAGTTCGCCGATCCGCCCAAGCGCATGTTCATCAACGAAGAGGTCTGCGAGGGCTGCGGCGATTGTTCGACGCAATCGGGCTGCGTGTCCATCGAGCCGCTCGAGACCGAACTCGGCCGCAAGCGCAAGATCAATCAGAGCAACTGCAACAAGGACTACAGCTGCGTGAAGGGTTTCTGCCCGAGTTTCGTGACGGTCTACGACGCACCGCCGAAGGGGCGCAAGGCCGGGCTCCACGACGACTCCATTTTCACCGGCCTGCCGACGCCGGCAGTGGCGGCAGTGGCGGCGGGTGCGGCGGGTGCGCCGTACGGTCTGATGATCGCGGGCATCGGCGGCACCGGTGTCATCACCGTGGGCGCCGTGCTGGCGATGGCTGCGCACCTGGAAGGCAAAGCGGCGTCGGCCTACGACATGACCGGCCTGTCGCAGAAGAACGGCGCGGTCTACAGCCATCTGAAGCTTGCTTCGAGCAGCGCCGATCTGCACAGCCAGCGCCTGGGCCTGGGCGAGGCTTCGCTGGTGCTTGCCTTCGACATGGTGGCGGCGCTGGGCGACGAGTCTTATCGCTCGATGTCGTCGGCCACGCGTTTTCTGGGCAACGAGCGCGTGCAGCCCACTGCGGCCCTGAACTTCAATCCCGACGACAAGATCGACACCGCGCTGTTGGTGCGCAAGGTGCGCGAGAAGCTCGCCGACGATCAGGCCGACTGGGTGGACGCCGCCGGCATGGCGCTGGGGCTGATGGGCGACACCATTGCGTCGAACATGCTGCTGGTCGGTGTCGCCGCTCAGAAAGGCTGGCTGCCGGTGAGCGTGGCGGCGATCGAGCGTGCGATCGAATTGAACGCGGTGCAGGTTTTGTTCAATCTGCGGGCGTTCCGCCTGGGCCGGCTGTGGGTGCATGACCGCGCCAAGGTGATGAGTCTGCTTCGCGAAGCGGGCGCTGCACCGCTCCCGGCTGCCGCGCCGTTGTCGATCGAAGCGCTGATCGACGACCGGCGCGCGCGGCTGGTGGCGTATCAGGACGCGGCATATGCCGCGCGCTACACCGACTTCATGGCCAGGGTGGTGCAGGGCGAGCGCGCGCTGGGCGAAGCAGGGCGGGCTGCGGTGTTCTCGGAGGCAGTGGCGCGCGGGCTTTACAAGCTGATGGCCTACAAGGACGAGTACGAGGTGGCGCGAATCTATTCCGATCCGGCTTTCATGGCGCGCCTGCAATCGCAGTTTGAGGGCAAGCCGCGCCTTGCCTTCAATCTGGCGCCACCCTTGCTGGCCAAACGCGATCCGGTGACCGGGCAGTTGAAGAAAAGCGAGTACGGCGCCTGGATGTTGACCGCAATGGGCTGGCTGGCCAGACTGAAGTTCCTGCGCGGCGGTGCGCTCGATGTCTTCGGTAAAACGGTGGAACGCCGGATGGAGCGCGCGTTGATCGGCGAGTATCAGGCGCTGATCGAGCAGGTGCTCAGCGGGCTGACTGCCGATCGCCTGCCGGCCGCGCAGACGCTGGCGGCGAGTGTCGATCACATCCGCGGCTATGGCCATGTGAAGCACGCCAGCGTCGAGAAGGTGAAGCAGCAGTGGGCCGCAGACCTGGTGCGCTATGGGTCCGCCAGGAACATGAATACCATTCAGATCCGGAGAGCAGCATGACAGCACTTCAGCAGGACGGTACGGCGTCGCCGCGCGTGAAGGGGCCGCGCATCAAGTACCTCGCGCAGGCGGGGTCGCCCTACGAGACCATTCAGGTCGACAAGCTCACCCCGATCATCGGTGCCGAGATATCGGGCGTCGACGTGGCCAAGCCCAGCGAGCAGCAGATGGATGAAATCCATCGCGCGCTCGCCGAGAATTGCGTGATCTTCTTTCGCGATCAGCACCTGAGCCAGGAGCAGCACCTGGACTTCGGTCGCCGCTTCGGGCCACTGCACCTGCACCCTGCGGCGCCGCATGAATCCGGTCTGCCGGCGCTCATGATCATCACCGCCGACAAGGACAGCCCGCGCGCCAATGGCGAAGGCTGGCATTCGGATGTGTCGTGCGACGAAGAGCCGCCGCTGGGCAGCATTCTCTACATCAAGGAATGCCCGCCACTGGGCGGCGATACGCTCTTCGCCAATATGTACGCCGCCTACGATGCGCTGTCCGAGCGCATGAAGACGTATCTGGAAGGCCTGACGGCGGTGCATGATGGCGAGCAGAACTATCGCGGCACCTACGCCAACTTCGGCGTGCAGGACAAAAAAACCTACCCGCGCGCGCTGCATCCGGTGGTGCGCACGCATCCGGTGACGGGCCGCAAGGCGCTGTTCGTCAACAAGGGCTTCACCCGCAACATCCTCGACATTCCTGGCGACGAAAGCACGGGCGTGCTCGCTTACCTCTACGAGCACATGGCCAATCCGTTGTTTCAGTGCCGCTTCCGCTGGCAGGCCAACAGCATTGCGTTCTGGGACAACCGCTGCGCGCAGCACCGCGCGATGTGGGACTACTGGCCAAACCGGCGCTATGGCAATCGGGTGACGGTGAAGGGCGACCGGCCGGTCTGAACGCGCACAGACGGAGCCGGCAACCTGTCTGCAGTGTTGAACTCGCGAATTGCGCTGGTCACTGGCGCTTCGCGCGCCACCAGGCAACCACTTGGAAGCTTTGAAGGGCAATCGCAGGGGGCAACACAGTATCCGCATCAATGATCAATGGCGTGTGTGCTTCGTGTGGTCGTCTGAGGGCGCCAAAGACGTGGCGATCGTTGATTACCCTGGAAGGAACCGAATCATGCGTGCCGCCTGGGCGCATCGGTGACATCTCTGCGGGGAAACGCGCGATCACCGCCGATCCCGACCTTCGACTGTGCCGCTATTTTGGGCTTAGCGACGGATGGTGGCTTCGCGGTCAGGCGAACTACGACACCGTAATAGCCCGCGAATCGATGGGTGAAGCGTTGGCCCGCATTTCGCGCTGCTTGCTGCTAGCTGCTTGCTTCCTGAGGTTCCGCATGCTCGAACCGGTACTTGAATTCTCTGCCCTGCCGGCCGGCCGGGCGTTCCCGCCCGTGTCGCTGGTTCTGGACGACGCGCTGGTCGATGCCTACCTGGCGGCTACTGGTCTGGATCACGCCTTGCTGCGCCGGGACGCCAAGCCCGCTTTCGTGCCGATCTCACTCACCACGATGGTCCGATATTCAAAGACTGCCATCGCAGGCCGATGGCCAAGCGGAACTGTGCAACTGAATCAGCGTGTGCGTTCGTTCAGGGCACTGCATCGCCTGGCGACCGTTTCGATCGAGTACTCGGTGGCGAAAAGCGAGATCGTCGAGCAGCGGCCCTATTTCGAACTGGCGATGCGGGTGCGCGATGCCCAGGGCAGGCTTGCGGGGGATTCTTCCGGACGCTCGCTCTGGGGCGGCCCGGTGATGGTCGCTGGTGCAGGTGCAGGTGCGGGTGCGGGTGCGGGATCGGCCGACGCCAAGGCAGCGTCGAGCGGGCAGCAATCGAAGCCGGGCGTGGGCGCGATCGGCCCACTGGCGGGTTCATTTTCGATGGATCGACTGCGTGCCTTCGGTGAGGTCGCGGCGGCACGGGACCCGATTCACCTCGACCCCGAGTTCGCCAGAGGTACGCGGTTCGGTCGAAACATCGCGCAGGGCCGGCTGGTGATGACCCTGCTCGAACAGCTCATGCTGAACCACTTCGGCCAGCGCTGGCTGGAAAGCGGCTGGATGAATATCCGTTTTCGGCGCCCTGTATTTGTCGATCAGATGCTGCAGGCGTGGGCAATCCCGATGCTCGAACAGCCCGCCGGCCACCGCCTGATTTGTCGCAATGACGATGGTGAGGTGGCCATCGACGGCGAGGCTGGCATTGGCTGATTGGCAGTCGCGGGAGGCTCAGTCCGCCCGATACTGTTTCCAGAACACATCGGTCTTCGCCACCCGGCCATCGCGCACCCTGCAGAAAACCAGTTACACCTTTGCGCACGCGGCCGTCTGGGGCATCGCTGCCAATGGCGCGAGGCAGTCAGATGGCTTCCTCGCGCAGGGCGCCGCCCGCCCTCAGCGCCGC
>JAYVOV010000671.1:0-3192 GCA_043757735.1 Burkholderiaceae bacterium | reverse complement strand
ACTGAGGCCAAGGAATCGACATGAGCAGACAAGTGCAGGATGCCTACATCGTCGCGGCCACGCGCACGCCGATCGGCAAGGCCCCCAAGGGCGTTTTTCGCAACCACCGTCCCGACGATCTCCTGGTTCACGCTATCCGCAGCGCCCTGGCGCAGGTGCCGTCGCTGGACCCGGCAAGCATCGAAGACGCGATCGTCGGCTGCGCCATTCCCGAGGCCGAACAGGGCCTGAACATGGCGCGCATCGCGGTGCTGCTGGCGGGCTTGCCCGACACCGTCGGCGGGGTCACCGTGAACCGCTTCTGCGCGTCCGGGCTGACCGCGCTGGCCATGGCGGCCGACCGCATCCGGGTGGGCGAGGCCGACGTGATGATCGCGGCCGGCGCCGAGTCGATGAGCATGGTCCCGATGATGGGTCACACGCCGTCGATCAATCCGCAGGTGTTCGCGCGCGACGAGAACATCGGCATCGCGTATGGCATGGGCCTGACCGCCGAACGGGTGGCGCAGCGCTGGAAAGTGAGCCGCGAAGCGCAGGATGCGTTCGCGCTGGCCTCCCACCAGAAGGCGCTGGCGGCCCAGCAGGCCGGTGAGTTCAACGACGAGATCACGCCGGTCGAGGTGATCGAGCGCTATCCCGATCTGGTCTCGGGCGCGGTCGGCACCCGCACCCGAACGGTGTCGCAGGACGAAGGCCCGCGCGCTGAAACCACGCTCGAGGCGCTGGCCAGACTGCGTACCGTGTTCGCTGCGCCGAAAGATCCTGGCGGCAAGCCGACCGGCCTGGGCAGCGTCACCGCCGGCAACAGTTCGCAGACTTCTGACGGCGCCGGTGCGCTGATCGTCGTCAGCGAACGCATGCTCAGGCAGTTTTCGCTGACGCCGCTGGCGCGCTTCGTGTCGTTCTCGGTGCGTGGCGTGCCGCCCGACATCATGGGTATCGGCCCCAAGGAGGCGATCCCGGCGGCGCTGAAGTCCGCGGGGCTCAAGCAAGATGACCTGGGCTGGATCGAGTTGAACGAGGCTTTTGCAGCCCAGGCGCTGGCCGTCATCCAGGAACTCGGGCTCGACCCGGCGCGGATCAATCCGCTGGGCGGTGCGATTGCGCTGGGTCACCCGCTGGGCGCAACCGGCGCGATCCGTGCGGCCACGGTGGTGCACGCGCTGCGTCGGCGCCAGCTCAAGTACGGGATGGTGACCATGTGCGTGGGCACCGGAATGGGCGCAGCCGGCATTCTCGAAAGGATGTAGAGCGGCCGATGCACTATCGCCTGTTGGAGCTGAGCGCCGCGCCGCTGCTGATGCTGCAGGGCCGGCACGTGCGGCGGGTTACGCCGGTGCTGCCCGAGGCCGCCGGCGCGCGGGTGGGGCTCGTGGGCCGCGGCGCGCCGGCCTTGCGCGTTCTCATCGCGGGCGATTCCTCGGCGGCCGGTGTTGGTGTCGCACTGATGGGCGACGCGATGGCTGGCCAGTTCACCGCCGCTCTCGCCCGCGAGCTGCCATGGGCGGTGGACTGGCAGCTGATCGCTCGCACCGGTTTGAGCGCGGCCGAACTCCTGCCATTGCTCGAATCCCACCTGGCTGGAACGCGGCAGGCGTTCGATGTTGCTGTGCTGGTGGTCGGCGTCAATGACGTCACCCGGCGCCGGTCGCCGCGAGCCTGGCGCAACGATCTCGAAGCGCTGAGTGCCTGCCTGAAGCGGGCTGCACCGGACGCACTGATCTGCTGGTCAGGCCTGCCGCCGATGCACCTGTTTGCGGCCCTGCCGAAGCCACTGCGCGCCTACCTTGGCGAACGGGCCCGTGTGCTCGACAAGGTGATGGCCGGCTGGGTGAAGCGCGATCGCCTGATGCGCCATCTGCCGATTCCCGCCTTGCGTGGCGACGGCATGATGGCCTCGGACGGTTTTCACCCGGGTCCGCAGGGCCATCGAGTCTGGGGCGAATTGCTCGCGCAGACGGTTGCCGACGACTTGCATCTGCATCGGCGCTGATCGACACTGGCGCCGCGGGCGGCTGGCGCCTTGAGACTAGAGAGCGGGCGGCTGGCGCCCCGGAGTTGAGACCATGGATCGATCGGCGGGTTCTGGCGTCACCCAGACCAAGGTAAGCGGTATCGGCGACCGCGACCGCGACCGCGACCGCAAGCGCTGGTGGTGGCTGGCGTCGGTGGTTTTTCCGCTCCTGCCATTCACCGGCATCGCTGCCCACGCCGCCACCGGCCGCGAACTGCTGCTTGGGCTGCCGCTGGTGATCAGCTATGGGCTCTTGCCTCTGCTCGACGCCGTGTTCGGCGAAGACGAAAACAATCCGCCCGAATCCGCCGTGCCCGCGCTGCAGGAAGATCCCTACTACCGCTGGCTCACCTGGATCACCGTGCCGCTGCACTTCGTCGCGCTGATCGGCTGCGCGGCGTGGGCTGGTACCCAGGAGCTCTCCTGGTGGGCTTTTCTGCTGCTCGCCTATGTGGCGGGCGTTGGCTCCGGCCTGGGCTTGAACACCGGGCATGAACTGGGCCACAAGCAGAACCGGCTCGAACAATGGCTGGCACGCCTGGTCCTGGCGGTGCCCGCCTACGGGCACTTCACGGTGGAGCATGGGCGCGGCCATCACCGCTGGGTTTCGACCCCGCTGGACCACGCGAGTGCGCGCATGGGCGAAAGCATCTATCGGTTCGCGCTGCGTGAACTCCCGGGTGGAATCGCGCGCGCCTGGCGCCTGGAATCAGCGCGCCTTGCCCGGCAGGGCCGCAGCGCCTGGAGCCCCGAGAACACCATGCTGCAGTCGTACGCCATCACAGCCCTGCTGCAGTTCAGCCTGCTGGCAGCCTTCGGCTGGCCGATGCTGCCCTTTCTGCTGGTTCACAACCTGGTGGCCTGGTGGCAGCTCACCTCGGCCAACTACGTCGAACACTATGGTCTGCTGCGCGAGCGGCGCGCCGACGGCTCTTATGAATCGCCCAAACCACACCATTCGTGGAACGCCAATCATCTGATCAGCAATCTCGTGCTGTTTCATCTGCAGCGGCATTCCGACCATCACGCCAACCCGTCGCGACGGTACCAGGCCCTGCGCGATTTCCCCGATCTGCCGCGCTTGCCCAGCGGATATTTCGGCATGTTCCCGCTCGCGTATCTGCCGCCGCTCTGGTTTCGGATCATGGACCCGCGCCTGCTCGCGCTGCCGCAGGTGC
>JAYVOV010000670.1:0-3192 GCA_043757735.1 Burkholderiaceae bacterium | reverse complement strand
CGCCGCGCTGCGGCCAGTCGACCCGATCGCCCAGCGCAATCGCCGCAACCCGTTCGGGCGGCGCCTGGAGCTCCAGCCAGAGCTCGCTGCCCTGTGCGATCCGGAACAAGGAGGTGGCCGCTTCGACCCGCTGGCCGCGCAGCGCAGTCGCTTCGATGACGATCCCGTCCACCGGCGAGGCGATCACGGCCTGGGCCTGCAGCGGCGTCTGGGCGACGCCGGTATCGGGCATCCCGGCGAGGCGCAGCTGGAGGCTGCGTTCGGCCACCAGCGCATCGGCCTCGACCATCCGCGTTCGCGCCGCGCGCACCCGGGTCTGCGCAATCAGGCCTTCCGCGAGCAGACTTTCGTCGCGATCGAGCGTGTCTCTGGCGAGATCGCGCTGGGCGCTTGCGCTGAGCAGCTGGCGCTGCATCTCGACCAGTTGCGGGCTGCTGATCCTGGCCAGCACCTGACCGGCGCGCACCCGATCGCCGACGGCGACCCGGACTTCGGTGAGCAGACCCGGCGCGGCCGAAGCCACGATCGCCTGACGCTCGGGCGGCACCACGACGCTGCCGGGCAGACTGAGCGCCGGGGTTTCCGCCGGTCCGATCGCTGCTGTGCGAATGGCCAGAGCCACCTGCTGATCTCGGGACAACACGAGGAGGCCGGATTTCGACGCCGTCGCGGCGCTCGTGGTGACAGCGGCTGCGGGCGACCCGGGTGCGGCCGAGGGCGAACCGGTGGCCGCTGCGCTTGCGCATGACAGCGTGACCAGCCAGCAGGACAGTGCAAGGCAGGCCGCACGCGGGCGCGCGAACAGGGCCGCAATCGGCCTGGTACAGAAGTGCATGGTTTCCCCTGATTCTTCGTGTTCGCAGAAATGCGACACGTTGGCAGCGCCCGCACCGAAGAGGGGGCGGGCGGCTTCGAGATCAGGAAAGAACGGGCGGGGCGTGAGCCAGGGCAGGCAGACCGGGCCGGTGCGTGACCGATGCAATGGGCGCAACGGTGTACCCGGTGGGGCGCGACGCCCGTTCATTGAACGGGGTTTGTTTGGGCGGTTGCGTCGCGAGCGGGCCGGCGGTATCTGCCGCATTGGCAGGCGCGGCTGCCGCCACGAGGCGCGATTGCGGAACGCCGGCGGCGATGCCGATTGCTTCGGAGTCAGGGCCGTCCGGCGCAGGGCGGACCCGCGCTTCGCGGGCGAGATCGGGAATCGACGGTGCGGTCTCAGCAATTCTCGCTGTGCCGTGCACGCTGGGGCTGGTGTGCACATGCCAGCCACTCGTGTGCGCGACGCCGGCATGCGCATGCACGAAGGGTGCGAACACCTGAACCCACACCAGGAGCGCAAGCAGCATTGCGAGCACCGGGCTGGCTGGTCGGGCGGCTGCAACCCGCGCTGGCGTGGCCGGAGGGCGTTTCACGGGGTGCGTGCGTTTCACGAGGTGAGTGCGTTTCACGGGGTGCGTGCGTTTCACGAGGGGTATTGTAACTTGCCGCCCGGGGCGGGCGTCTTTCAGTGAAACGAGTGGACCCGCGTGATCTGAGCGAACTGGTACCGTTGCGCCTGCGCTGAGTCATAAAACAATCATAGGAGTGAGACATGTCAGTTTCTGTTGTGTTCGTTGCGGCCCGATCGGGCGCTTCACGGTCGGCCCTCCTGCGACGCCTGGCGATCCTCGTGCCGCTGGCGCTTGGCGCATTCGCGGCGGCGCCAGGTGTTTCGGCCCAGGGCGCATGGCCCAATAAGCCGATCCGCATGATCGTGGGTTACACGCCGGGCGGGTTCACCGACAACATGGCGCGTGCGGTCGGCGAGCCGCTGGCCCGGGCGCTGGGCCAGCCGGTCCTGTTCGACTACAAGCCCGGCGCCAACAGCCTGATCGCGGTCGACATGACGGCGAAATCGGCGCCAGACGGCTACACCCTGACCACCGTGATCGCCGCGCATTCGGCGAATCCGTCGCTGTATCCCAAGATGCCCTTCGATGCGCAAAACGACTTCATTCCGGTGGTGCTCACCGGCGTGGCGCCGCTGATTCTCGTGGCCAATGCCAGTGTCCCGGTCAACAACGTGGCCGAGCTGGTGGCGTATGTGAAAGCACGCCCGGGGCAGTTCAATTTTGGCTCCAGCGGCAAAGGGGCGGCAGCGCACCTGGCCATGGAAGCGTTCATGTCGACGCACGGCCTGAAGATGCAGCATGTGCCCTACAAGGGTACGCAGCCGGCGCTCACCGATCTCATCGGTGGTCAGATCCAGCTGCTGTTCGATGTTCCCATGGCCATGGTTCAGCACGTGAAGGCCGGCAAGATCAAGTCGCTCGGCATGGCCAGCGACAAGCGGCTGCCCGGCTATCCGGACATCCCTACTTTCGCCGAGGGCGGGGTGCCCTTCATCGCCAACACCTGGTCGATGATCCTCGCGCCCGCCAAGACGCCCAAAGAGATCATTGCGCGGCTCAATGCCGAATCGAACAAGATCCTCAGCTCGGCCGCGGTGCGCGAGAAACTCGAAAGCACCGGTGTCGTACCCGGCGCTGGCAGCCCTGAAGAGGCTGCCGCGTTCCTGGCCTCCGAGATCGCTCGCAATGCGAAGGTCATCAAGGACGCCGGCGTGAAGCTGGACAACTGATCACGACATGCGTGAAGGCAATCGACCATGATCTATCAGCATCGCCTGATCGTTGCGCGCAGCGGCCGGCTCGAAAAGCGCAACGAGGTGTTTCAGCGGGAGATGCTGGCTGCGCTCGATGCCCAGGGATCGGTCCTGATCGGCGCCTGGGAAGTCATGATCGGCGCCGAGACCGGATCGGGGGTCTACCAGTTGCGCCAGTTCGAGAGCCTCGCCGCCTGGGAGCAGCACCAGGCTGGCGTGCACCAGGATCGTCAGCATACGGGCCGCCAGGACAAGCTCTATCCGTCGCTCGACGCGGTCGATACCGCGATCATCCGGCTGGCTGAGCGGGCGCCTCGGCTGCCCGTGAGCTGGCCCGGTGTCGACGCTGTGCGTGATGCGCCTCGGGGCTTCTACGAGCAGCGCACGCTGCATCTGCGTCCCGCCTCGGTGCGTGAACATCACGCGCTCTATTTCGACGACGTGCTGCCGGCGCTGGAACGCGAAGGGGCGACCCTGGCGGGGTTCTTCGACACCGTCATCGGACCGGGTTCCATGAACGCCGGTTCGCATCGCAGCGTCGAGCTGCG
>JAYVOV010000669.1:0-11966 GCA_043757735.1 Burkholderiaceae bacterium | reverse complement strand
GCATGTCGGGTCGGGTGGCAATGACAAAATCGCGTTCCGCAACATCGGCCGTATAAAAATAACCGCCGCTGTTCAGGTTGGCAAAGCGGTAGACCGGCACGCCGGAACCATCGCTGCTCCTGAAAAACGCCAGGCCTTCGCACCGGAAATCAGGGTAGCCGGCGAGGATGACATCTTTCTCGCCGGCGCTGCCGGTGTAGAAATAAGCCCCGTTCGAGATCTTGGCGAACCGAAACACCGGTGCGCTGCTGACCGCTTTTTCTGCCACCAGCACGGTGGCCGATTTGTCGAGGACTGGCGCATCGGCCGCGCCGGCGCCCCTGGCTGCAGCGGGCAAGGTTGTCTGCACGGCGGGATTCGTTGCAGTCTCGCCGCAGCCGGACAGCGACAGCAGCGCCGCGGCGCCCGCCAGCAGCAGCGCGTGAATTCTGTGTTTGGTTTTCATGAACTCGATCCTGTACTACTTCCGCAACAATGACCCGAGCACGCCCCGAATGATCTCGCGTCCCAGCGTCGATCCGATCGAGCGTGCCGCGCTCTTGGCCGCAGCCTCCAGAACGGAGTCCTTGCGGCCGCCGCCGCGCATCATGCCACCGAGCGCATCCTTGAGTGAATCGGGAATCCAGCTTCCCGAACCACCCTCGGCGCCCGCCCCGCCCCCGCCCCCGCCCCCGCCCCCGCCCCCGCCCGACTGGGCCTTGCCCTGGTCGCCACCGTTGCCGGCACCCTGGCCATTCTCCTGCCCACTGCCATTCTCCTGCCCACTGCCCCGCTCCTGCCCACTGCCCCGCACTCGCCCACCCGCCGGCGCGACCGCCGCCCGCCCCTTCAAGCGCTCGAACGCCGACTCCCGATCGACTGTTGCCTCGTAAATGCCGGCGACCGGAGACGTGGCCAGCAGCGCCCCTCGCTCAGCCTCGTCGATCGGGCCGATTCGCGAGCAGGGCGGGATCACGAACGCACGCTCGACGATGCCGGGGCGACCCTTTTCATCGAGGAACGAGATCAGGGCCTCGCCCACACCCAGCTCGGTGATTGCCTCCTCCGCGTCGAAGGCCGGATTCTGCCGCATCGTGCTGGCCGCGGCTTTCACCGCCTTCTGATCGCGCGGGGTGAAGGCGCGCAAGGCGTGCTGAATGCGATTGCCCAGTTGACCGAGAACTGTTTCGGGCACATCGAGCGGGTTCTGGGTCACAAAGTACACGCCGACGCCCTTGGAGCGGATCAGGCGCACCACCTGCTCGACCTTTTCGATCAGGGCGCGCGGCGCCTCGTTGAACAACAGATGCGCCTCGTCGAAGAAGAAGACGAGCTTTGGCTTGTCGCGGTCGCCGACCTCGGGCAGGCGCTCGAAGAGATCGGACAGCAGCCACAGCAGAAAGGCCGCGTAGAGTCGCGGCGAATTGAGCAGCCTGTCGGCCGCGAGGATGTTGACCACACCGTGCCCGTTGGCGTCGGTCTGGAGCATGTCGTCGAAATTGAGGGCTGGTTCGCCAAAAAAATGATTCGCACCCTGCGCATCGAGTGCGAGCAGACCGCGCTGGATAGCGCCGATCGAGGCCGCCGACACGTTGCCGTACTCGGTGGTGAAGTCTTTGGCGTTGTCGCCGATGAACTGCAGCATCGCCCGCAGGTCCTTGGCGTCGAGCAGCAGCAGGCCGCGCTCGTCGGCAATCTTGAACACCAGGTGCAGCACGCCTTCCTGGGTTTCATTGAGGCCAAGCATTCGCGACAGCAGCAGCGGGCCCATGTCGGAGACCGTGGCCCGCAAGGGATGGCCTTTTTCGCCAAAAACATCCCAGAGTGCGACCGTTGCGCCCTTGAAGGCGGGCGCTTCCAGGCGCAGCCCTGTCAAACGCTCGGTCAACCGTGCGCTGAGCGTGCCAGGCTGGGCGATGCCGGTCAGATCGCCCTTCACGTCGGCCATGAACACCGGCACGCCGCATTCGGCGAACCGTTCGGCCATCACCTGCAGCGATACCGTCTTGCCGGTGCCGGTCGCGCCGGTGATCAGGCCGTGGCGATTGGCCAGCGCGGGCAGCAGGCAGAGCTCGATCAGAGGGCGATCGGCCTGCGGCGGGACGACAACCGCGATCTTCAAAGGTTCGGGCATGGTGGATGGGCCGGGCAGAGGTGTTCAGAGCGGGGATCAGGACGGGGTTCGGGGCGCGGGTTGCGGGCAGGCGCGAATGATAGAATCCGCCCCTTCCCTTTTGATCATTCGACCACGCCGCCCGCGCATCATGCAAGCGTGCGGCTCCGGAGAACACTGTCATGGCCGGCCACTCCAAATGGGCCAATATCCAGCATCGCAAGAACCGCCAGGATGAAAAGCGCGGCAAGTTGTTCACGCGCATCATCAAGGAAATCACGGTTGCCGCCAAACTCGGCGGCGGCGATGCCACGATCAATCCGCGGCTGCGCCTTGCCATGGACAAAGCGTCCGACGCCAACATGCCCAAAGACCGGGTTCTATACGCCGTTCAGAAGGGCGCAGGCGGGCTCGAGGGCGTCAACTACGAAGAAATCCGCTACGAGGGTTATGGCATCGGCGGCGCGGCCATCATCATCGACTGCCTGACCGACAACCGGACCCGCACCGTGGCCGAGGTCCGCCACGCGTTCTCCCGAAATGGCGGCAACCTGGGCACCGACGGCTCGGTGGCTTTCCTGTTCCGGCATTGCGGCCAGTTCCTGTTCGCGCCCGGCACGTCTGAAGAAAAAGTCATGGAATTGGCCATCGACGCGGGCGCCGACGACGTCATCACCGACGACGAAGGCGGTGTCGAAGTGCTCTGCGCCCCGCCAGACTTTCGGGCCGTCAGGCAAGCACTCGAAGCCGCCGGTCTGAAGGCCGAAGTGGCAGAGATCACCATGAAGCCCTCAACCGAGACTGAACTCACCGGCGACGACGCCGTCCGCATGCAGAAACTGCTGGACGCCCTTGAGAACCTCGACGACGTCCAGCAGGTCTACACCAACGCCATCATCGACGAGGCCCCGCAGTGAAGGTGCTGGTGGTCGGATCCGGCGGGCGCGAACACGCACTGGCCTGGCGCCTGGCTCAGTCGCCGCGCGTGCAGACCGTGTTCGTCGCACCCGGCAATGCCGGCACCGCACGCGACGTCGGTCTGCACAATGTGCCCATCACCGATATCTCTGAACTGGCCGACTTCGCCGCGGCGCAGTCGGTGGCGTTCACCGTGGTCGGACCTGAGGGCCCGCTGGCCGCCGGCATCGTCGACTCCTTCCGCGAGCGCGGCCTGCGCATCTTCGGCCCGACCAGAGAAGCCGCGCAGCTCGAATCATCCAAAGATTTCGCCAAGGCCTTCATGAAGCGCCATGGCATTCCCACGGCTCAATACCAGACCTTCACCGAGGCCGCGGCCGCACATGCCTACGTCGATGCACGCGGCGCACCGATCGTCGTCAAGGCCGACGGCCTGGCTGCCGGCAAAGGCGTTGTCGTTGCCACCAGCCTCGATCAGGCCCATGAGGCAATCGACGCCATGCTGCTCGACAACCGCATGGGCGCAGCCGGCGCGCGGGTGGTGATCGAAGACTTCCTGAGCGGCGAAGAAGCCAGTTTTATCGTCCTGGTCGATGGCCGCAATGTGCTGGCGCTGGCCGCCAGCCAGGATCACAAACGCCTGCTCGACGGCGATGTCGGCCCCAATACCGGCGGGATGGGTGCTTACTCGCCCGCGCCGGTGGTCACGCCCCAGATCCATGCGCGGGTGCTGCGCGAAATCATCATGCCGACGGTCAACGGCATGGCACGCGAGGGCATCCCCTTCACCGGGTTTCTGTACGCCGGCCTGATGATCGACGAGCAGGGCAACCCGCGAACGCTCGAATTCAACTGCCGCATGGGCGACCCGGAAACACAGCCGATCATGGCCCGCATCAAGAGCGACCTGGCCGAGGTGTTCGAGCTCGCCATCGACGGCCATCTCGATCGCGCCGACATCACCTGGGACCGGCGCACCGCACTGGGCATCGTGATGGCCGCCGCCGGTTACCCTGAAGATCCGCGCCGTGGCGATGTCATCAGCGGCCTGCCTGCGGATGGCAACGGCCAGCGCGACGACGCCCTGGTCTTTCACGCCGGCACCGCCGAACAAGACGGCAAAGTGGTCACCAATGGCGGGCGCGTGCTGTGCGTCACCGCCCTGGGCGACTCGATCAAGATCGCCCAGGCCGCCGCCTACCAGTGCGCCCAGGGCATCCGGTTTGCGGGCATGCAGTACCGGCGCGACATCGGTCACCGCGGCCTGTCGCGCAAACGCTGACCATGTCCGCAGATTTCACTATCGACGTCGGCGCGGTCCGCGCCTGGCTGCTGAGCCTGCAGGCGTCCATCGTGGCCGGGCTCGAAGGGCTGGACGGTCAGTCCTTCGCCACCGATCAATGGGCGCGTCCCGGCGGCGGCGGGGGCCTGTCGCGCGTCATTGAAAACGGCAATGTGCTCGAGCGCGGCGGGGTGCTGTTCTCTCACGTGACCGGTGCGGCTCTGCCGGCCAGCGCCAGCGCACACCGGCCCGGGCTGGCGGGCCGCCCGTTCGAGGCCATGGGGGTTTCGCTGGTGCTGCACCCGCGCAATCCGTACATCCCCACCGTGCACCTGAATGTTCGTTTCTTCGTAGCCTACCCCGCCGCCGGCTCAGCCGATGCGCCGGTCTGGTGGTTCGGCGGCGGCATGGACCTCACGCCTTATTACGCCTTCGAAAAAGACGTTATCCGCTTCCATTCGGTCTGCCGCCAGGCGCTCGAGCCCTTCGGACCGGACTACCACCCACGCTTCAAGCAGTGGTGCGACGAATATTTTTTCCTGAAACATCGCAACGAGCAGCGTGGTGTGGGTGGCCTGTTCTTCGACGATTTTTCCGAACTCGGTTTTGCCGGGTCTTTTGCACTCACGCGCAGCGTGGGCGAACACTTCCTCGAGGCATGGCTGCCAATCGCGCAACGCCACCGCGACGAACCCTACGGCGAACGCGAGCGCAACTTCCAGTGCTATCGGCGCGGCCGCTACGTCGAGTTCAACCTGGTGTTCGACCGGGGCACCTTGTTCGGGCTGCAGTCGGGCGGGCGCACCGAATCCATTCTGGTGTCGATGCCGCCGGTCGTGCACTGGCGCTACGACTGGCATCCAGAGCCAGGCTCGCCGGAAGCCCAACTCTACACAGACTTCCTGCGTCCCAGGCAATGGGTTTGAACGCGCACGTCACCCCATGAGGCGCGATCGGCTGGGTATTCTCGGAGGTACCTTCGACCCGGTCCACATCGGCCACCTGGCCCTGGCCCGGACAGCACGGGCTGCGCTGCGCCTGGACGAAATGCGGCTCATCCCCACCGGCGCCTCGTGGCAGAAGCGCGGCGTGGTCGCCTCGCCCGTTCAGCGCCTGGCCATGCTGAAGCTGGCCGTCGCCACCGAGCCGGCCCTGCGTGCCGACCCCCGGGAGGTCAACCGTTCAGGGCCCACTTACACGGTCGACACGCTGGCCGAACTGCGCGCCGAAGTCGGCCCCGAGGTCAGTCTCATCCTCATCATGGGCAGCGACCAGCTGCGCAATCTGGCCACCTGGCATCGCTGGCAGGACCTGCTTGAACACGCGCACATAGCCTGCACTCAGCGTGAGCAGGTGCCGTTGTCAGACCTGCCCGACGCAGTCGAAACACTGGTCCAGGCGCACGGGCGAGATGCCCTGCCTGACACTGCTTCGGGCTCGATCGTCTTCTTCACGATGCCCCCGGTTCCCGTGTCGGCAACCGCCCTGCGGGCGGCGCTGGCACGGGGCGAACGGCCGGCAGAACTGGTCCCACCCGCGGTTCTCGACTATATTGGTCGAGAAAACCTATACGGAGCCGGCACCGGTGGCTCCGATCACGACTGAACGCATGGATCTAAGAAAACTGCAACGCATCGTTATCGACGCCCTGGAAGACATCAAGGGCCAGGACATCCGTGTCTACGACACCACCGCCATCACCGATCTGTTCGACCGGGTCGTGCTGGTCAGCGGCACCTCCAACCGCCAGACCCGCTCGATGGCCGCGCACGTCCGCGACAAGGTCAAGAAGGCTGGCGGCGACGTCATTTCCGTCGAGGGCGAACAGACCGGCGAATGGGTCCTGGTCGATCTCGCCGACATCGTCGTCCACGTCATGCAGCCCGCCATCCGCGCTTACTACAACCTCGAGGAACTCTGGGGCAGCAAGCCGGTCCGGGTGAAGCTTGGCGAGGCAGCCGGTCCAGCCTATGCGCAGGCCTCCGAGGACATGGGCAACGAGGCGCCTGCGCTGTCGCGCGCTGCGCGTGCCGCCAAGCCGCGCGCCGCCAAGGCTGGTGGCGCCAGGGCCGAGCCGGCCAAGCCGGCGGGCGCTTCCACAGGGCGACCTCCCAGAGGTGGCGCTGCCAATGCGGTTGGCACCGCAGCGGGCGCATCCAAGGCTGGCGGCGCGAAGCCGCGCACGTCCAAGGCTGGCGCACCCAGCCGTGGGCCTGCCAGGCCGGCATCGCCCAAGTCCGCCGCCAAACCCGCGGCCAAACGGACCCGCGGTCCGTCCAGCGCCAACTGATCAGGCCAGCCGCGCCCGTGGCCGGCCGGCCGATCGCCAGGGCCGCACCATGCTGATCCGTATTCTCGCTGTCGGCACCCGGATGCCGCCCTGGGTCGACCAGGCGGTCGCTGCCTACAGCGCGCGCATGCCGGCCGAGATGCGGGTCGAATGGCGTGAGATCAAGGCCGAGCCACGTTCGGGCAGCGGCTCCCCCAGTGCCTGGATGAACCGCGAAGCCGCCCGCATTCGCGCGGCACTGCCCGAGGGCGCGCGCTGCGTCGCGCTCGATGAACACGGCAGCGACCTCGACACGTGCGGCTTCGCCACCCGAATGAGTTCCTGGCGCGAAGTGCACCGCTCGGTGGCGCTGATCATCGGCGGCCCGGACGGGCTCGATGCCACACTGAAAAATGAGTGCCCTGAACGTCTGCGTCTGTCGAGCCTGACGCTGGCGCATCCGCTGGTGCGGATCGTGCTGGCCGAGCAGATCTACCGTGCCTGGTCGGTGATCAGCGGACACCCCTACCATCGCGCCTGACCCCGAACGCCCATGACGCCGCCTCTCTATCTCGCTTCCAAGAGCCCCAGACGGCAGGAACTCCTGCGTCAGATCGGCATCGATTTTGTGCTCCTGCTGCCGCAAGACCACGAGGATGCCGAAGCGCTCGAGGCCACCCGAACGGGCGAGGCGCCAGCCAGCTATGTCAAGCGCGTCGTGCTGGCCAAGCTCGACGCGGCGCGGGCCCGTCTGCAGCGCCTGGGCCTGCCCCCTGCCCCGGTGCTGTCGGCCGACACCACCATTGCGCTCGGCGGCAGCCTGCTCGGCAAACCCGCCGACGCGAACGAAGCGGCCGAGATGCTTGGCCGATTATCCGGGCGAACGCACCGAGTGCTGACCGCGATCGCCGTCGGCGACGCGCGGCACACCGACTGGCTGGTGCAGGTCTCGCGGGTGAGCTTCGCCCGTCTGCGTGCCGACGAGATCAGCGCCTATGTGGCCAGCGGCGAACCCTTCGACAAGGCGGGCGCCTATGGCATCCAGGGCGCGGCCGGCGCCTTCGTGCGAAAAATCGAGGGCAGCTACTCCGGTATCATGGGTTTGCCCCTTCACGAGACCGCACGTCTGGTCCGCAAGGCCTTGGCCCGTCACGGGTCTGCACCGCCAGCGGACAACCCAGCATGACGGAAGAAATCCTCGTCAATCACACCTTGCATGAAACCCGCATCGCGGTGGTCCAGCAGGGCGTGGTGCAAGAACTTCACATCGAGCGCGCAGCGGCCCGCGGCCTCACCGGCAACGTCTATCTCGGCAAAGTCTCGCGCGTGCTGCCCGGCATGCAGTCGGCCTTTATCGACATCGGCCTGGAGCGTGCCGCCTTTCTGCATGTGGCTGACCTGTGGCAGTCGCGCGCTCAAAACGGCGGCTCCAGCCAGCCGATGCCGATCGAAAAAGTGCTGTTCGAAGGCCAGCCCCTGCTGGTGCAGGTGATCAAGGATCCGCTGGGCACGAAGGGCGCGCGGCTGTCCACCCAGATCAGCATCGCCGGCCGCCTGCTGGTCTATCTGCCGCACGACCCGCACATCGGTGTCTCCCAGCGCATCGGCGACGAGGCCGAGCGCCAGTCCCTCAAGCAGCGGCTGCTGTCGGTGCTCGGCGATGGCGAGCGTGGCGGTTATATCGTGCGGACCTCGGCCGAAGGTTGCGACATCGCAGAGCTCACCAGCGACGTCGAGTACCTGCGCCTGCGCTGGCAGGGCATTCTCGACACCAGCCGCCGCCAGCCCGCGCCGTCGCTGCTCTACCAGGAACTCTCGTCCACGCAGCGCATTTTGCGCGACGTGGCCAGCGAATCGACCACCGCGATCGTGCTCGATTCGCCCGACGAACTGGCCCGCCTGCGCGAGTTCGCACGCATCTATGTGCCCTCGATGCTCGAGCGTCTACGCGCCCACAGCGGCGATCGCCCGCTGTTCGGTCTGCACGCGGTCGAGAATGAAATCGAAAAAGCGCTGGCGCGCCGCGTCGACCTGAAGTCGGGCGGCTATCTGATCATCGACCAGACAGAAGCGCTCACCACCATCGACGTGAACACCGGCGGCTACGTCGGCGGACGCAACTTCGACGACACAATCTTCAAGACCAACCTCGAGGCCACCCACTCCATTGCGCGCCAGCTGCGGGTGCGCAACCTGGGCGGCATCATCATCGTCGACTTCATCGACATGAGCACCGCCGAGCATCGCGATGCGGTGCTCGGTGAGCTGCGCAAAGCACTGGCGCGAGACCGCACCCGCACCTCAGTCAATGGGTTCACCGCCTTGGGCCTGGTCGAGCTCACCCGCAAGCGCACCCGTGAATCTCTGGCGCACCTGCTGTGCGAAGCCTGCCCCACCTGCGGCGGGCGCGGTGAGATCAAGACCGCACGCACGATCTGCTATGAAATCCTGCGCGAGATCCAACGCGAATCGCGCCAGTTCAATCCGCGCGAATTCCGTATTCTCGCGTCACAGGGCGTGATCGATTTGTTCTTGGAAGAGGAAGCGCCGGCGCTGGCCGCGCTGTGTGATGCGATCGGCAAGCAGATCGCGCTGCAGGTGGAGACGGCTTACGGGCAGGAGCAGTACGACATTGTTCTGGTGTAGGGCTTCGCGAGGTCTTGCGACATCCCACTTGCCACCCTCAAACGCGTTCTGTCGGACCTGCGGATCAGGCACTGGATCTGGGCGGGCACGCCGCTGGCCAAGGCCGATGGCAACGGGCTGACCAAGTCGCTGTACGGGCGGAACATCACGCTTTCCTTGAAGCGCAATGGGAAGGCGTGCATCAGCTTCAGCGACGCGGCGGCATGCACGTCATAGGGCTCGACTTCTCGGATCACGGCATCCGCGTCCACGCCCTTGGCACGCCATGACTTATCGATGCCACTGGCCAGCGAGCGCCACTCAACCAGGCCAGCCATCCTTCACCTCGTCGGTGTGTTCCCCGAGTCGCGGCGGCAGACGGTCGTAACGCGGCGGCGTTCGCGACAGGCGCATCGGGCTGGCAATCATCCGCACCGTCTGTCCGTCCGCTCGCCGCACTTCGCGCACCATCTCGCGCGCAATCACCTGCGGATCGGCGAACGCCTGCGCCACCGTGTTGATGCTGTTGACCGGCACGCCGGCGGCATCGAGCCGTTCCTGGCATTGCGCCACCGTCTTGCCGACAAATGCCCGCGCGACCAGGGGTCCAAGCACCGAGGCATTGCGCAGTCGGGCCTCGTTGCGGGAAAACCGCGCATCATCGGCCAGCGGCGCAACGTCCATCGCGACACAGAAGCGCCGGAACTGTTCATCGTTGCCGACGATCAGCATGACGTCGCCATCAAGGCAGCGAAAACTGTCGCTCGGGTACACGGTCGCCAGTCGATTCCCGGCACGCTTCGGCGTGATTCCGGTGACCAGATAATTGGCGCCGATGTTGGTCAACGCCGCCACCTGCACGTCGAGCAATGACATGTCGATGTATTGCCCCTGCCCCGATCGATGGCGTTCATTGAGCGCCGCGAGCACCGCCACCGTGGAATACAAGGCCGTCATCTGGTCGGCCACCGCGATGCCGGCCTTGCGTGGCCCGCCGCCCGGCTCGCCATCGGGGTTGCCGGTGATGCTCATCAGACCGCCCAGCGCCTGCACGATCGTGTCGTACCCGGGTCGTTCACGATACGGACCCGTCTGACCGAATCCGGTGATCGAGCAGTAGATCAGGCGTGGATTCACCGCCGCCAGGGTGGCGTGATCGAGGCCATAGCGGGCAAGGGTTCCCACCTTGTAGTTTTCGATCAGCACGTCAGCCTGCGCGGCCAGTCTTGCGATCAAGGCCTGGCCATCTGCAGCCGCGATGTCTGCAACCACCGAGCGCTTGCCACGATTGCACGACCAGAAGTAGACCGACTCGTCGAGCGGCGAATCGGGCTGCGGCACGATGGTGGGCGGTGACCATTCGCGCGAATCGTCGCCCCGTCCGGGCCGCTCGATCTTGATCACGTCCGCACCGAGATCGGCCATCATCTGTGCCGCGAGCGGGCCAGCCAGCACCCGCGACAGATCGAGCACGCGCAGGCCACTCAGCGCGCCTGCCGGCGCCGAGGATGATTTCTGTCGATTATTCATATGGCTCCTGTAGACATATCGTGAGTGTTCAGCCCCAGCGTGGTTTGCGTTTGTGCGCGAACGCAGCCAATCCCTCTTTGCAGTCGGCAGTCCCAAAAACAGTGGACACCAGATCGACGGCGCTGCCGGCGCCCTGGCGATACCCGTTCTCGGTGGCGCGGCCAAACGCAGCCTTGCCGAGCCGCATCAGTTCCGGCGACTTCCCGGCAAAGATCTGCGCCAGTTCGCGCGCGCAATCCAGAACTGCCGGTGCCGGCGCGAGCCGGCTCACCAGTCCGAGGTCCAGCGCCTCTGGCGCGCCGAACACCCGTCCGGTGAACAGCAGATCGAAGGCGCGAAAGCGCCCCACGATGCGCGGCAGATGAACGAAGTGAATCCCTGGCAGCAGGCCGACCTCCATCTCGGGATAGCCGAAAGTCGAGTCTTCTGCAGCCACCAGCATGTCGCAGGTGATGGCGATCGACATGCCCCCGCCGCGCGCGGCGCCGGTGATTGCGGCGATCACCGGCTTTCGAAGACTCGCCTGCAACTCGAACAGCTCCACGTAAAGCTTACCGACGATCTCATGAACTTCCGAGGGCGAGCTGTCCTTGAACTTGACGAGATCGAGCCCGCCGCAGAAGCGCCCGGGCAGCGCGCTGCCGAGGATGATGGCGCGCACCGCCGGGTCGGCATTGGCCCGCCGCAAGGCCGCCATCAGCGCATCGAGCAGCTCGCCGGTGATGCCGTTGATGGGCGGGTTGTCCAGCAAGATCTCGGCGACCTGCTGGCGCACTTCGTATCTGATCATTCTCGTTCGCCGTTCACTGGTGTGCTACCAAGTAGCTCAGCTGACGGCTCCGAGTCAACTTGCTCGAACGATGACCCGCATCGACCTTGGGCAAGCGCCCGCGCCGACGGGTAGTCCGCATCAGCGTCAGGGCGTGTCTGAGCTGCCACTGTTCGGGCGCCGGCATTTTCAGGCGGCCAGCCGACTGCGGGCGCTCGAGCAGTGTCGAATCTCCCGCAGCCAGCGCACTGAGGCCCAGGCGGGCACGCGTCTTCAACTCGACGACGCAGGCATTAACAGATGAATCGGCCAAAACAGCACTCCGCATCGTGTTGACCATTCCCGCGATGGTCTGACGATGGAAGCTGCTGTCAATCGATGATCGGCTGCGCACGAGGGTGAGAGCCTCTTTTGCGGGTGGGCGCCCCTCAGCGCCGGGCCGCAAGATGACACGCGAAGGCGATCAGGCCTTTTTTTCGCG
>JAYVOV010000668.1:0-3207 GCA_043757735.1 Burkholderiaceae bacterium | reverse complement strand
TCACCGCGGCCGGCCTCAGCCCCGACATCGTTCTGGAAGCGGCCGATGCCGACGTGATCAAGGCCTATGCAGCCCTCGGGCTGGGTGTGGGCATCGTCACCGAAATGGCCATCCGGCTGGCCGGCGAGGGCGATCTGCAGCGGGTCCAGGGCGCCCCGGCAGACCTGTTCCCGGCCAATACCACCCGGGTGGCGTATCGCCGGGGCCACCTGCCACGCAAATATGAGCGGGCCTTCATCGGCTGGCTGAAAGAGGAAGGCGAACGGCTTTCCGCCCCCCGAATTGCGCCGCCGGTGCGGGATTTCCCCGAAGAAGCGCCCCCGCCCGATAAAATCCGTCCATGAAACCCGCCGCCTTCACCCCTCGCCGCCCGCCCGTCTCGCCGCTGGAAGCCACGCTGCGCGACCTGCTCCTTCGCCGCATCCTGATCCTCGATGGCGCGATGGGCACGATGATCCAGCGCTACAAGCTCAGCGAAGAGCAGTACCGCGGCGCGCGACTGGCCGACTTCGCCCACGACGTGAAGGGCAACAACGAGCTGCTCTCGTTGACCCAGCCGCAGGTGATCGCCGAGATCCACGAAGCATATCTGGCGGCTGGTTCAGACATCATCGAGACCAATACCTTCGGCGCCACCACGGTTGCGCAGGGCGATTACGGGCTTGCGCATCTGGCCGCGGAGATGAACCTGGCGTCGGCCCGCCTGGCCCGGGCCGCCTGCGACAAGTACAGCACGCCCGAGCATCCGCGCTTCGTCGCCGGCGCGCTCGGCCCCCAGCCCAAGACCGCGTCGATATCGCCCGATGTGAACGACCCTGGCGCGCGCAATATCAGCTTCGACGAACTCCGGGTGGCGTATGCCGAACAGACCCGCGCGCTCATTGAAGGCGGTGTCGACCTGCTGCTGGTCGAGACCATCTTCGACACGCTCAATGCCAAAGCGGCGCTCTTTGCCATCGACGAGATCATGGCCGAGCGCGAGGCCGCCGGCCTCGACCGTCTGCCGCTGATGATCTCCGGCACCGTCACCGATGCCTCGGGCCGCATCCTGTCCGGGCAGACGGTGGAAGCCTTCTGGAACTCGATCCGCCATGCCAGGCCGTTCACCGTCGGCCTGAACTGTGCGCTCGGCGCCGCGCTGATGAGGCCCTACATCGAAGAGCTCGCGCGCAAGGCGGACACCTTTGTCTGCGTGTACCCCAACGCAGGTCTGCCCAATCCCATGAGCGAGACCGGCTTCGACGAGACCCCGGAAGTGACTGCCGCGCTGCTCGGCGAGTTTGCGCAGGCCGGCTTCGTCAATGTGGCGGGCGGCTGCTGCGGCACCACGCCCGAACACATCAGCGCGATCGCGCAGGCGGTGGCCAGCCTGGCGCCGCGCGTTGCGCCGCAGATTGCACCCGCGATGCGCCTGTCGGGCCTGGAGCCCTTCAACGTCGATGACAGCTCGCTGTTTGTCAACGTGGGCGAACGCACCAACGTGACCGGCAGCAAGGCCTTCGCGCGGTTGATCCTCAACGGCCAGTTCGACGAAGCGCTGGCGGTGGCTCGTCAGCAGGTCGAGAACGGTGCGCAGGTGATCGACATCAACATGGACGAGGCGATGCTGGACTCCGCCGCCGCCATGAGCCGGTTCCTGAATCTGCTCGCCTCAGAGCCGGACATCGCTCGGGTGCCGATCATGATCGACAGCTCGAAGTGGAGCGTGATCGAGGCCGGCCTGAAGTGCATTCAGGGCAAGGGCATCGTCAACTCTATTTCAATGAAGGAAGGTGAGGCCGAGTTCCTGCGCCAGGCCACGCTGGTGCGCCGTTATGGCGCCGCGGTCATCGTGATGGCCTTCGACGAACAAGGCCAGGCCGATACGCTCGCGCGCAAGATCTCGATCTGCGAGCGCGCCTACCGGCTGCTGGTCGAGCAGGTGGGTTTTCCGGCCGAAGACATCGTCTTCGACCCGAATATCTTTGCCATCGCCACCGGCATCGAGGAGCACGACCACTACGCGGTCGACTTCATCGAGGCTAGCGCCTGGATTCGCGCCAATCTGCCGCAGGCTAAAGTGTCGGGCGGTGTTTCCAACGTCAGCTTTTCGTTCCGGGGCAATGATCCCGCGCGCGAGGCGATCCACACCGTGTTCCTGTACCACGCCATCCGCGCCGGGCTCACCCTGGGCATCGTCAACGCCGGCATGGTGGGCGTGTATGACGAACTGGCGCCCGAGCTTCGCAGCCTGGTCGAAGACATCGTGCTGCATCGCCCGCCCACGTTTCCGGCCGAGCTCCCGGCAGAATCGCCAGAACGGGGCAAGAGCGCCACCGAGCGTCTGATCGAGTTCGCGGCCACCCTGAAAGCGGGCGGGGTGCGCAAGGAAGAAAACCTGGAGTGGCGCGGCACGCCCGATGCCCCGGTGACAGTCGAGCGTCGCCTGGCGCACGCCCTGGTCAACGGCATCACCCAGTTCGTGGTCCAGGACACCGAAGAAATCTGGCAGACGATTGCCGCACGCGGCGGGCGGCCCATCGAAGTGATCGAAGGCCCGTTGATGGACGGCATGAACATCGTGGGCGACCTGTTCGGCGCCGGCAAGATGTTCCTGCCGCAGGTGGTCAAGAGCGCGCGGGTGATGAAGAAGTCAGTCGCCTATCTGATTCCGTTCATCGAGGAAGAGAAGCGCGTCAACGCCGCCAAAGGCCTGATCGATGCCAGCAAGAACGCGGGCAAAGTACTCATGGCGACGGTGAAGGGCGATGTCCACGATATCGGCAAGAACATCGTCGGCGTGGTGTTGAGCTGCAACAACTACGAGATCATCGATCTCGGGGTGATGGTGCCGACGGCCAAGATTCTGGAGACGGCGCGGCAGGAAAAGGTCGACGTCATCGGGCTTTCGGGCCTGATCACGCCGTCGCTCGACGAGATGGTGCATGTGGCCGAGGAGATGCAGCGGGAGGGGTTCTCCATTCCGCTGCTGATCGGCGGCGCGACGACATCGCGGGTCCATACGGCGGTGAAAATCCACCCGCAATATCACGGCGGGCCGACGGTGCATGTGCACGACGCGAGCCGCGCCGTGGGCGTGGTGTCGTCGCTGCTGTCGCAGGAGCAGCGGCCGGCCTATGTGGCGGACGTGAAGGCTGAGTACGAACGGCTGGCGGCGAAGCATCTGCAGAGCGAGGCGGAAAAGCAGCGCACGCCTATCGCCAAGGC
>JAYVOV010000667.1:0-3219 GCA_043757735.1 Burkholderiaceae bacterium | reverse complement strand
GCATCTGCGTGGTGAGCTCGATCGAGACACGCTTTACCCAATCGAACTCTTCATTGATGGGCAGGCCGTCGAGGATGGCGCCGGCCCGGCTGCGGATGGCGCTCTCCATCAGCGCCAGGTTGCCAGGCGCGACGATCGGGCTGACCGTCTTGCGCTGCTCGTCATGGCGCGGCGGGTCCATCGCGATGAAGCTCGGGAAACGCTCTTCCAGGCGGGCTTCCATCAACGTGATGCCGCCCAGCCCGGACTCGGACGAGAACACACCGTGATTGACCTCGACCTCCATGATGTCCTTGTACCGGGTCACCGACCAGTAGGGACCGAAGCGGCTGCTCTCATGGAAATGCACCGGGTCTTCCTGGCGAAGGCGCTCGAAGTACATGCCGACGGTGTCGTCCTGATGGATATAGCCGCTGCTGACGTCGAGGTCTTCCAGCGGCAGCGCCCAGATCTGCTCACGGGTCAGGGTGGGGTTGGTCAAGGTTTCCATTTACACATCCTGTACAGAGCTGGTGGGTCAGGCTGGTGGGTGAGGCTGGCAAGAGCGGTCTCAGGCGCCGACGAATCTGGCCGGGCGCTTCTCGACGAAAGCCTTCGCCGCCTCGGCGTGATCGGCCGTGCTCATGCTGCGGACCTGATGGGTGGCTTCGGCATCGACCGAGGTGCGCAGATCGCTGCGCGCCGCGAGGTTGATGTTCTGCTTGATGTAGCCCAGCGCCACCGACGGACCGTTGGCCAGCGCAGACACGAACGCAGCGGTCTGTTCCTGGAACAGACCCGGCGGGTAGACACGGTGCAGCAGGCCAAGTTCGAGCGCGGCATCGGCGGTGAGCAGCGTCGAGAACATCATCAGTTCTTTGGCCTTGGCCGGCCCGACCAGCTGCGTCAGGAAGTAGCTCGCGCCGTAGTCGCCCGACAGGCCCACCTTGGAGAACGCCACGGTGAGCTTGGCACTGTCGACCGCCACCCGGAAATCGCAGGCCATGGCGAGCGCCAGACCCGCACCGGCCGCCGGACCTGGCAGCACCGCGATCGTGGGCTTGGGCATTTCATGCAGCAGGCGTGAGGCCTCGGCGCGATCGCGCAGGCGGGTGGCGCGCTGCTCGAAGGTCTGCGTGGCGTCGCGTCCAGCGGCCATCGATTTGACGTCGCCGCCCGCACAGAACCCGCCACCCGCGCCGGTGAGCACAACGGCTCGCACTGCGGAATCAAGCTGGGCACGCAGCAGCGCCGCGATCAGCAGTTCGGACATCTCGAGGTTGAGCGCATTGCGCGCCTCGGGGCGGTTCATGGTGAGTGTGAGAACGCCGTCGTGCAGCGTCTCGAGCAGAACTTTTTCCATTTCTATTTTCCCTCCGGTGGATCGAGCGAGCTTAGCACCGAGGCCACAGTCCTGCCGCGCCGCGGGATCGATGATGGACCCGGCCTGACCGGCGCCCGAGCGCCTGGATTGGATGTTCAGGAACGCCCGATCTCCCCCAGGATTTCATAAGAGCGCAGGCGCGCCGAATGGTCATAGATGGCGGAGCTGGCCATCAGTTCGTCGGCGCCGGTCTTTTCGATGAACGCGTCGAGCGCCCGCCTTACCGTGTCGCGGGACCCGAAGAAAGAGCAGGTGAGCATCTGCATCACATGCGCCTTCTCCTGCGGCGTCCAGTAGTTCTCGATGTCGTCGAGTGGCGGCGACATCTGGCCGCGGGCATTGCGCAGCATATCGGTGAAGCGCTGCTGCAGGCTGGAGAACAGGCGGCGCGCCTCGTCGTCGGTATCGGCAGCCACCACATTCACGCCGACCATTGCATGGGGACGCTGCAATTGGGCAGACGGCCGGAAGTGCTCGCGATAGACCTCGATAGCCTGCATCAGCGCGTCTGGCGCAAAGTGCGACGCAAAGGCATAAGGCAGACCGAAGTGCGCCGCGACCTGTGCGCCGTACAGGCTCGAACCCAGGATCCACAGCGGCACATTCAGACCCATGCCCGGCACCGCGCGCACCGCCTGACCCGGCTGCATCGGGCCGAAGAGCGCCTGCAGTTCCATCACGTCCTCCGGAAACCGCTCGGCGGAACGAGGGTCGCGACGCATGGCGCGCATGGTGACCTGATCGGTCCCGGGCGCACGGCCCAGACCCAGGTCGATACGCCCGGGGTACAAGGACTCCAGAGTGCCGAACTGCTCGGCAATGACCAGGGGTGAGTGATTGGGCAGCATGATCCCGCCAGCCCCGACCCGGATGCTGCGGGTGCCGCCGGCGACATAACCGATGACCACCGAGGTGGCAGCACTGGCGATGCCGGTCATGTTGTGATGCTCGGCCATCCAGTAGCGGTTGAACCCCCACGCCTCTGCATGGCGGGCGAGGTCGAGCGTGTTGTGCAGGGCGTCGGCGGGCGTGTCGCCGCGACGCACGGGTACGAGATCCAGGACTGAAAGCGGAATCATGGTTGGGCGCGATCGATGTGAAGTGATTCGCCGCGGCGCCACCGTGGACGCTTTCGGCCCCGGCGCCAGCTGCGGCATGGACCGCTATTGTCGACGGGATTCGATGGCCTGGTCAGAGAGTGGGCACCTGCGTTTCGAACTTGGCTCGATTGACCGCGAAAAACGCCCGCACATTGCGCACATGCGCCTGCGTTGTCAGCAGACGCTGAGCCAAGGCGTGATAAGCCGGCATGTCCGGCACCTGCGCGATCAGAACGAAGTCGGGACCTGGCGAAACCTGGTAGCACTGGGTGACCGCAGCTTCCAGGCAGGCATGGTTCTGGAAATCACGCAGAAAGTCTGCCGCCTGAGCGTCGAGGGTGACCTCGATGATGACGGTGAGACCCGCGCCCAGCGCCCCAGGCGCGACGATGGCGACCTGCCTTTCAATCACCCCTGACTCAACCAGACGGCGCACGCGCCGCAGGCAGGTCGGCGCGGAGGCATGCACGCGGGCGGCCAGATCGACGTTGCTGAGCGCCGCATCGCGCTGCATTTCCGCCAGGATGCGGTGATCGAGCGCATCCAGGGGGCCCCATTGATTTGATGGTGACGGATCACTCATGGCAATTTATTGAACATGAAACCACTTCAGTGAAATATTATTGCATTTAATTTACTGCTTGTAATTATATTACTTAGTCGGGCATGCAAAATTGATCCAGCCAGCACAGTTTCTCCGCGAAGCCATCCTCGACCGCGATGCAGTCAAGCACTGATTCGCTCGATACGCTGCCT
>JAYVOV010000666.1:0-12064 GCA_043757735.1 Burkholderiaceae bacterium | reverse complement strand
GCAGCAGGTTGATGTAGATTGCCTCGACCTTGCCGGAATCGCGCGCCTTGTCGTTTTCATCGAGCATTTCCGAACGCTCGACCTGTTCACCGATGATGAACGGAGCGGAACCCGGATCCGCAATCTGCACACGGCGCAGCATCTGACGAACGATGACCTCGATGTGCTTGTCGTTGATCTTCACACCCTGCAGACGATAGACGTCCTGGACTTCATCGACGACGTAGCGCGCCAGTGACTCGATGCCCAGCAGTCGGAGGATGTCGTGGGGATCGGCGGGGCCGTCCACGATCATTTCGCCCTTGTTGACCACCTGGCCATCGTGCACCAGCACGTTCTTGTCTTTCGGGATCAGGAACTCATGGGCATTGCCGTCGAGGTCGGTGATGACGAGACGCTGTTTGCCCTTGGTGTCCTTGCCGAAAGAGACGGTGCCGGTGACTTCGGCGAGCATGCCCGCATCTTTGGGCGAGCGCGCCTCGAAGAGTTCGGCGACCCGTGGCAGACCGCCGGTGATGTCGCGTGTCTTCTGCGATTCGAGCGGGATCCGGGCGAGAGTCTCACCCACGCCGATCTCCTGGCCGTCGCGCACGGTAATCAGTGCACCCACCGGGAAGCTGATCGTCACCGCGTGATCGGTACCGGAGATGCGCACTTCTTCACCTGCGTCGTTGATCAGCTTGACCTGCGGGCGGACGGTGCGGGCTGCGGTACCACGCCGCTTCGCGTCGATCACCACCAGCGTGGACAGCCCGGTGACGTCATCGATCTGCTTGGCAACGGTGGAGCCTTCTTCGACGTTCTCGAACTTGATGCGGCCACCGTACTCGGTGATGATCGGGCGCGTCATCGGATCCCACGTTGCGATCTGGGTGCCGGCCTTGACCTGCTTGCCGTCCAGCGACAGCAGCGTGGCGCCGTAAGGAATCTTGTGGCGTTCGCGCTCTCGGTTGTTATCGTCGACGATGATGACTTCGCCCGAGCGGGTGATGACGATCTGATCGCCACGCGAATTGGTGACGTAACGCATGGTGGGCGTAAAGCGCACGATGCCGTTCGACTTGGCCTCTACCGAGCTGTCGACCGCTGCACGCGAAGCCGCCCCGCCGATGTGGAAGGTGCGCATCGTGAGCTGGGTGCCGGGTTCACCGATCGACTGCGCGGCAATCACACCAACCGCTTCGCCGACGTTGACCAGTGAGCCGCGGCCGAGGTCGCGGCCGTAACAGCTGGCGCACAGGCCATAACGTGTGGCACAGGTGAGCGGCGTGCGGACCCGCACTTCATCGATGCCCAGACGCTCGATCTCGTCGACCATGTCTTCGTCGAGCAGCTGGCCCGGCTCATACAGGGTGGCCTGGGTCTCGGGATGGATCACGTCGTGGGTCACGGTGCGGCCGAGAATCCGGTCGCGCAGCGCTTCGATGACTTCACCACCTTCGATCAGTGCCTTCATGGCAACGCCATTGGAGGTGCCGCAATCGTCTTCGACCACCACGAGGTCCTGGGTCACGTCGACCAGGCGGCGCGTGAGATAGCCGGAGTTAGCGGTTTTCAACGCGGTGTCAGCCAGGCCTTTTCGAGCGCCGTGGGTGGAGATGAAGTACTGCAGAACGTTCAGACCCTCGCGGAAGTTTGCGGTGATCGGCGTTTCGATGATCGAGCCATCCGGCTTGGCCATCAGGCCCCGCATACCCGCGAGCTGGCGGATCTGGGCCGCGGAACCCCGGGCGCCGGAGTCGGCCATCATGTAGATGGCATTGAAAGACTCCTGATCGACGACGTTACCGTGGCGGTCGGTGGTTTTTTCGGTTCGCAGCTGGTCCATCATGGCTTTGCCGACTTCGTCGCCAGCGCGGCCCCAGATGTCAACCACCTTGTTGTAACGCTCGCCCTGGGTCACGAGACCAGAGGTGTACTGCTGCTCGATCTCTTTGACCTCGTGCTCGGCATCGGCCAGGAGTTTTTCTTTCTGGGGCGGTACCAGCATGTCGTCGATAGCGATCGAGATGCCGGCACGGGTAGCCAGACGGAAGCCGTTCTGCATCAGTTGGTCGGCGAAAATGACGGTTTCGCGCAGACCACAGCGGCGAAAGGAGGCGTTGATCAGCTTGCTGATCTCTTTCTTCTTCAGCGACTTGTTCATGAACTCGAAGGGCAGCCCTTTGGGCAGAATCTCCGAGAGCAGGGCCCGCCCGACTGTGGTCTCGACACGTTTGCGCTGCGAGATCAGTTCGTCCGATCCGGCCTCGCGCACGTGCTCCATCAGGCGCACGGTGATCTTGGTGCCGAGTTCGACCTGACGATTGTCATAGGCGCGCAGGACCTCGCCGACATCGCTGAAGTACATGCCCTCACCCTTCGCGTTGATCTTTTCGCGGGTGGTGTAGTACAGACCCAGCACGATGTCCTGCGAAGGAACGATCGACGGTTCACCGTTGGACGGGAACAGGATGTTGTTCGAGGCCAGCATCAGCGAACGGGCTTCGACCTGGGCTTCGATCGACAGCGGCACGTGAACGGCCATCTGGTCGCCGTCGAAGTCGGCATTAAATGCGGCGCAGACCAGCGGGTGCAGCTGAATCGCCTTGCCTTCGATCAGCACCGGCTCGAATGCCTGGATGCCCAGACGGTGGAGGGTGGGTGCGCGATTCAGCATGACCGGGTGCTGGCGGATCACGTCTTCCAGGATGTCCCAGACGATGGGCTCCTGGGTTTCGACGTACTTCTTGGCCTGCTTGATGGTGGTCGCGATCCCCATCGTTTCAAGCTTGTTGAAGATGAACGGCTTGAACAGTTCCAGCGCCATCAGTTTAGGCAGGCCGCACTGATGAAGCTTGAGCTGCGGACCGACCACAATGACCGAACGGCCTGAATAGTCGACCCGCTTGCCGAGCAGATTCTGGCGAAAGCGACCACCCTTGCCCTTGATCATGTCGGCCAGCGACTTCAGGGCGCGCTTGTTGGCGCCCGTCATGGCCTTGCCGCGACGACCGTTGTCGAGCAGGGAGTCGACCGCTTCCTGCAGCATGCGCTTCTCGTTGCGCACGATGATCTCGGGCGCTTTGAGTTCGAGCAGCCGCTTGAGGCGGTTGTTTCGGTTGATGACGCGGCGATACAGATCGTTCAGGTCGGAGGTCGCGAAGCGGCCGCCGTCCAGCGGCACCAGGGGGCGCAGCTCGGGCGGCAGCACTGGCAGCACTTCCATGACCATCCAGTCGGGCTTGATGCCCGAACGCTGGAAACCCTCGAGCACCTTCAGGCGCTTGGCGAGCTTTTTGATCTTGGCTTCGGAGCCGGTGGCCTCGAGGTCTTTGCGCAGCTGTTCGATGTCGCGATCGATGTTGATCGAACGCAGCAGCTCGCGAATGCCTTCCGCACCCATCATGGCGCGGAAGTCGTCACCGAATTCTTCGGTCTTGGCGAGGAAGTCGTCCTCGGTCATGATCTGCGCGCGCTTGAGCGGCGTCATGCCCGGTTCGAGAACCACGTAGGCTTCGAAGTACAGGACGCGTTCGATGTCGCGCAGCGTCATGTCCAGCACCATGCCGAGCCGCGAGGGCAGCGACTTCAGGAACCAGATGTGTGCAGTGGGCGATGCGAGTTCGATGTGGCCCATGCGCTCGCGCCGGACCTTGGCGAGCGTGACCTCGACACCGCATTTTTCGCAGATGACACCGCGATGCTTCAGTCGCTTGTACTTGCCGCAAAGACATTCGTAGTCTTTGATCGGGCCGAAGATTTTTGCGCAGAACAAGCCGTCACGTTCGGGTTTGAACGTGCGGTAGTTGATCGTCTCGGGCTTTTTCACCTCGCCAAACGACCATGAACGGATCTTTTCGGGCGATGCAAGCCCGATCTTGATCGCGTCGAAATGTTCCTCTTCCTGGACCTGCTTGAACAGATCGAGCAACGCTTTCATAGACTGCTCCTAGATGTCGTCGGGCCGGGGTTCAATTGCGCTCGAGATCGATGTCGATGCCAAGCGACCGGATCTCCTTGACCAGCACATTGAACGACTCCGGCATGCCGGCTTCGATGGTGTGCTCGCCCTTGACCAGATTTTCGTAGACCTTGGTGCGACCGTTCACGTCGTCGGACTTCACGGTCAGCATCTCCTGCAAGGTGTAGGCGGCGCCATAAGCTTCGAGCGCCCAGACCTCCATCTCGCCGAACCGCTGCCCGCCGAACTGCGCCTTGCCGCCCAGGGGCTGCTGGGTGACCAGCGAGTACGGACCGGTGGAGCGCGCATGCATCTTGTCATCGACCAGGTGATGCAGTTTCAGCATGTGCATGTAGCCCACGGTGACGCGGCGGTCGAATGCCTCGCCGGTGCGACCGTCGTACAGCGTGACTTGTGTCTTGCTCGGCGTGAAGCCCAGCAGCTTGGTGCGCGGGTCGTCGTCCGGGTAGGCGAGATTGAGCATTTCGCGGATCTCGAGTTCGGTGGCACCGTCGAATACCGGCGTGGCGAATGGCACGCCGTTGCGGAGGTTTTCGGCGAGTTCGATGATTTCATGGTCTTCGAGCGCGTCGAGCCCGGCACGCTGGCTGGTGCTGGTGTAAATTTTCTCGAGCAGTTGTTTCCGGATGACAGCGGGCGTCTGCTGCGCTTTGAGCATGGCGCCAATCCGCAGGCCGATACCCTTGGCCGCCCAGCCCAGATGGGTTTCGAGGATCTGACCGACGTTCATCCGCGACGGCACGCCCAGCGGATTGAGGACGATGTCAGCGGGGGTGCCGTCGGCCATGTAGGGCATGTCCTCGACTGGAACGATCCGCGAGACCACGCCCTTGTTGCCGTGCCGGCCGGCCATCTTGTCGCCAGATTGCAGGCGGCGTTTGACGGCCAGGTAGACCTTGACCATTTTGAGCACGCCCGGGGGCAGTTCATCGCCCTGGGTGAGCTTCTTGCGCTTAACTTCAAAGGCGAGATCGAACTGATGACGCTTCTGTTCGATCGATTCCTTCAGGGCTTCGAGCGAGTTCGCGGCGGTTTCGTCGGCCAGCCGGATTTCGAACCACTGATACCTGTCGAGGTCGGCGAGGTAGTCGGGCGTGATGGCCACGCCCTTGACCAGGCGCTTCGGACCACCGTTGGCGACCTTGTCGTTGAGCAGACGCTCGATCCGCGAGAACGCGTCGTTTTCGACGATGCGCAGCTGATCGTTCAAGTCCTGGCGATAGCGTTTGAGCTCGTCGTCGATGATCGATTGAGCGCGCTTGTCGCGCACGATGCCTTCGCGGGTGAAGACCTGCACGTCGATGACGGTGCCACTCATGCCGGAGGGCACGCGCAGCGAGGTGTCTTTGACGTCGGAAGCCTTCTCGCCAAAGATGGCGCGCAGCAGCTTTTCTTCGGGCGTGAGCTGGGTCTCGCCCTTCGGCGTGACTTTGCCGACCAGCGTGTCGCCAGACTGCACTTCGGCACCAATGTAGACAATACCGGATTCATCGAGGCGCGAAAGCTGCGACTCAGACAAGTTGGAGATGTCGCGGGTGATGTCTTCGGCGCCCAGTTTGGTATCGCGCGCCAGCACTGACAGCTCCTCGATGTGGATCGAGGTGTAGCGATCGTCGGCCACTACGCGCTCGGAGATCAGGATCGAATCTTCGAAGTTGTAGCCGTTCCACGGCATGAACGCGACCAGCATGTTCTGGCCCAGGGCCAATTCGCCGAGGTCGGTGGATGCACCGTCGGCCACCACGTCCTTGCGGGCGATCTTGTCGCCCTTGCGCACGATCGGACGCTGGTTGATGTTGGTGTTCTGGTTGCTGCGGGTGTACTTGATCAGGTTGTAGATGTCGACACCGACTTCACCCGAGGTGGCTTCGTCGTCGTTGACCCGCACCACGATGCGATTGGCATCGACGTAGTCGACCACGCCGCCGCGTTCGGCGGTGACAACCGTGCCGGAGTCGACCGCACAGGTGCGCTCGATCCCGGTGCCGACCACCGGCTTTTCAGGACGCAGGCAAGGCACGGCCTGGCGCTGCATGTTCGAGCCCATCAGCGCACGGTTGGCGTCGTCGTGCTCGAGGAACGGAATCAGCGAGGCCGCCACGGAGACGATCTGGCTGGGCGCGACATCCATGTAGGTGACACGATCGGGCGAGGACAACTGGGTCTCGCCGTTGATCCGTACCGACACCAGCTCGCCGGTGAGACGGTTGTTCTCGTCGACCGCCGCATTGGCCTGGGCGATGACGTAGCGGCCTTCTTCGATCGCCGACAAATAGGAGATCTCGCTGGTCACCAGGGTATCGGTGACCTTGCGGTACGGCGTCTCGAGGAATCCGTACTCATTGAGTCGGGCAAACAGCGACAGCGAGTTGATCAGGCCGATGTTCGGGCCCTCAGGCGTCTCGATCGGGCAGACCCGGCCGTAGTGGGTGGGATGCACGTCGCGGACTTCAAACCCGGCACGCTCGCGCGTGAGGCCACCCGGTCCGAGCGCCGAGACCCGCCGCTTGTGCGTGATCTCGGACAGCGGATTGGTCTGGTCCATGAACTGGCTCAGCTGCGACGAACCGAAGAACTCGCGAATGGCCGCGGAGATCGGTTTGCTGTTGATCAGATCATGGGGCATGAGGTTTTCAGTCTCAGCCTGGCCCAGGCGTTCCTTGACTGCCCGCTCGACCCGCACCAGGCCGGCGCGGAACTGGTTTTCGGCCAGTTCGCCAACGCAACGCACGCGGCGATTGCCGAGGTGGTCGATGTCGTCGATCTCGCCTTTACCGTTGCGCAGGTCGACCAGGATCTTGATGACGGCGAGGAGGTCGTCGTTCATCAGGGTCATGGGGCCGATCAGTTCGTCACGGCCGACTCGGCGATTGAATTTCATGCGACCGACCTTGGACAGGTCGTAGGCGTCTTCGCTGTAGAAGAGCCGATGGAACAGTGCCTCGACCGCGTCTTCGGTGGGCGGTTCGCCAGGCCGCATCATGCGGTAGATGGCGATGCGCGCAGCCGTCTGGTCCGCGGTTTCGTCCACACGCAGGGTGAGAGAGATGTACGGACCCTGATCGAGGTCGTTGGTGTACAGCGTGCGGAACTCTTTGATGTTCGCCTTGCGCATCTTGCCCACCACCTCTTCGGTGAGCTCCTCGTTCGCCTTGGCTACCACCTCGCCGGTGTCGGCGTCGATGACCGCTTGAGCCAGCGTACGGCCCAGCAGATAGTCCTCGGGGATCGACATCCGTTTCATGCCGGCGCCATCCATGTCGCGGATGTGCTTGGCGTTGATGCGCTTGTCTTTGGCGACGATGACCTTGCCTTCTTTGTCGAAAATGTCGAAGCGGGCGATTTCACCGCGCAGCCGCTCCGGCACCAGCTCGAGCATTGCGCCTTCAGCCATCAGCTGGAGGGTGTCGAAGACGAAGAAATGCGCGAGGATCTGCTCGGGTGTCAGACCGATGGCCTTGAGCAGAATAGTGACCGGCATCTTGCGGCGACGGTCGACGCGGAAGTACAAGACGTCCTTGGGATCGAATTCGAAGTCGAGCCAGGAGCCGCGATAGGGGATGATTCGCGCGGAGAACAGCAGCTTGCCCGAACTGTGGGTCTTGCCGCGGTCGTGTTCGAAAAACACACCGGGTGAACGGTGCAGCTGCGAGACGATGACACGCTCGGTGCCATTGACGATGAACGAACCGGTGGTCGTCATGAGCGGAATCTCGCCCATGTAAACCTCCTGCTCCTTGACTTCCTTGACTGTCGGTTTGACGGCCTCTTTGTCCATGATGACCAGGCGGACCCGGGCACGCAGGGGCGCGCAGAAGGTCAGGCCTCGCTGCTGGCATTCCTTGACGTCGAAGGCAGGATGCCCGAGCACGAAACTGACGAACTCCAGCCGTGCCATCTGGTTGTGAGAGACGATCGGGAAGATTGAGCCGAACGCGGCCTGCAATCCTTCGGGCTTGCGCTCGATCGGGATGGTCTCTGCCTGCAGAAACTGCTGGTAGGACTCGATCTGTGTCGTCAGCAGATAGGGCACCTCGAGAACGACCGGGCGTTTCGCAAAACTCTTGCGAATACGCTTCTTCTCGGTGAATGAGTAAGAGGAGGACTGGCTCATGAACACTCCGTGTTGCAGGCAGAAACTGGGGGCTGGTGCGCCACCGCGGTGATCGGATCATTTTCCGTCACCGACACGCACCAGGCCTCAGGCCCCGCAAAGACGCGAAAACCCGGAACCGCCTTGCCCGATGGCAAAGCGGGTTCCGGGTGCTTCTAGTTGACCGAGAACAACTTACTTCAGCTCAACCTTCGCGCCGGCGTCTTCCAACTGCTTCTTCAGTGCCGCCGCGTCAGCTTTGGAAATGCCTTCCTTGACTGCTTTAGGTGCACCGTCGACCAGATCCTTGGCTTCTTTGAGGCCCAGGCCGGTGGCAGCGCGAACAACCTTGATCACTTCAACTTTCTTCTCACCGGTGGCAGCCAGCACCACGGTGAATTCGGTCTGCTCTTCGACGACTGCGGCTGCGGCGGCCGGTGCCGCAGCAGCCGACACGGCAGCAGCGGCGGCGGACACGCCAAATTTCTCTTCCATCATCTTGATCAGATCGGACAGATCAAGGACGGTCATGCCGGCAACGGCGTCGAGGATTTCTTGTTTGCTGAGTGCCATTTAAAAACTCCAATTTATCTTTTAAGCGGTTTGCGTGTATCTGAAAGTCTTGAGCAACGTCTGACCGACGAACCTGCTTGGATCAGGCCGTGGCTTCGGCCGGAACAGCAGCGTCTGCTGCGGCTGCGGCTTCGGCTGCGGCTGCGGCTTCGGTCTTCTGTTTTTCGATCGCAGCGAGGGTACGGACGAAACGCCCGGGCACCTCGTTGAGGGTGCGAACGAAAGTAGCCACCGGTGCCTGCATCGTGCCAAGCAATCTGGCAAGCAACTCATCGCGGCTGGGCAGTGACGCCAGGGCCTTTACGGCGGCGGCATCCATGACGAAATTCGGCATGGCTCCGGCCTTGAGGACCAGTTTGTCGTTGCTCTTGGCGAAGTCGTTGAGCACCTTGGCGCAAGCAACCGGATCGGCGGCAATGCCATAGAGGAGCGGGCCAACCAGATGGCTGGACAATCCCTCGAATGGCGTACCGGCGACCGCACGGCGTGCCAGCGTGTTCTTGAGAACACGCAGGACAACACCCTGGCTTCGCGCCTGCTTGCGCAGGTTGGTGATCGCTCCAACTCCCAGACCACGGTATTCGGCGACGATGACGACACCTGCGGCGGCAATTTTGCCACCGATTTCGTCAACCATTGCCGCCTTTTCAGTGCGGTTAAGACCCATGGTCCAGCTCCTGTGAAAGGCGCTCCGGCTTTCGCCATTGCGCCTGCCTTGTTACGGCGACCGAGCCTGCGTTTTGTGACCGCATTCGCCACTGACGAACCGCTACAAACCGCTTCGGGACCGCCATCTGCGCAGGGCATTGGCACGACGAGCGTGCTTCTGATTAAGGTGCCTGATCGAACCCGGTCAGCCGGCTGTTCGAGTTGCACCCCCTGCGGTCTTTGACAACCCGCCGGCTGTATCAGGGCAGCGCGATCGACACGCTGCCCGGCCACCGCCGGCGGCCCAAAGTCCTTGATGATTTCCGTTTAATTCGCCGAGGCGGAGAACGCCGCGGTATCGACCCGCACACCAACCCCCATCGTGCTGGAAACCGCCACCTTGCGCAGGTAGATTCCTTTGGACGAAGCCGGCTTGGCGCGGGTGAGCGCCTCGATCAGCGCCCGCAGGTTGGTTTCGAGCTTATCGGCACCAAACGATGCGCGGCCGATGCCGGCGTGGATGATGCCTGCCTTGTCGGTCCGGTACTGAACCTGACCTGCCTTGGCGTTCTTCACCGCAGTCGCCACATCGGGCGTCACGGTGCCGACCTTCGGGTTCGGCATCAGGCCGCGCGGGCCGAGAATCTGGCCCAGCGTACCAACGATGCGCATGGCATCCGGGCTGGCGATAACGATATCGAAGTTCAGATTGCCGGCTTTGATCTGCTCGGCAAGGTCTTCCATGCCGACGATGTCTGCTCCAGCGGCCTTGGCTTCTTCGATCTTGGCGCCCTGGGTGAACACCGCGACCCGAACGCTCTTGCCGGTGCCCGCAGGCATCACCACCGAGCCGCGAACGACCTGGTCGGATTTCTTGGCGTCGACGCCGAGTTGCACAGAGACGTCGAAGGATTCATCGAATTTGGCGGTGGCGCAGCTCTTGACGAGCTCGATCGCCTGAGCCAGCGGCAATGCCTTGGTGCGATCAATCTTCTGAGCGTTCACCTTGGCGCGTTTTGAGAGCTTGGCCATTTTAGAGACCCTCCACGGTGATACCCATGCTGCGCGCGGAACCCGCGATCGTGCGCACGGCGGCGTCGAGATCGGAGGCTGTGAGATCAGGCATCTTGGCCTTGGCGATGTCTTCCGCCTGGGCACGGGTGATTTTGCCGACCTTATCCAGGTGCGGACGGGGCGAACCCTTATCGATCTTGGCAGCCTTCTTGATGAGGATCGTCGCGGGCGGCGTCTTCATGATGAAGGTGAAGCTCTTGTCCGAGTACGCGGTGATCACCACGGGAATCGGCAGACCGGGCTCAAGCCCCTGGGTCTGGGCGTTGAACGCCTTGCAAAATTCCATGATGTTCAGGCCACGCTGGCCGAGCGCCGGTCCGATCGGGGGCGCCGGGTTGGCTTTGCCTGCCGGAACCTGCAGTTTCACAAAGCCGACGATTTTCTTCGCCATGAGACTACTCCTGGTGTGAGTGCTAACGCGCGGTCGGGCGAACCCTACTGGCGCTCCTCGGTGCGACACCCGGCTCGATGCCGGCCGTCAAGAACCGCCGGCCTGCCAGCCGGCGCGGGAAATCAGACTTTTTCGACCTGGGCGAACTCGAGTTCGACCGGCGTGGCGCGACCAAAAATGGTCACTGACACACGCACACGGCTTTTGTCGTAGTTCACTTCTTCGACGTTGCCGTTGAAGTCGGTGAACGGGCCATCTTTGACCCGCACCATTTCACCCACTTCGAACAACACTTTGGGTTTGGGTTTTTCGACGCCCTCTTGCATCTGCGCCATGATCTTGGCGATTTCTTTTTCTGAGATCGGCGCGGGCTTGTTGCCGTGCCCGCCGACGAAGCCCGTGACCTTGTTGGTGCTCTTGACAAGGTGCCAGGACAGGTCTGTCATCTCCATCTCGACGAAGACATACCCGGGAAAGAACCGCCGCTCGGTAATGGCGCGCTGCCCGTTTTTCATCTCGACCACTTCTTCGGTAGGGACGAGAATCTTGCCGAACTGCTCCTGCATGGCCGCGCGTTCGACACGCTCCTGCAAGGCACGCGCCACGCTTTTTTCCATGCCCGAATAAGCATGAACGACATACCAGCGCTTGCTCATCTACTTCTTCCAGCCCAGGATGAGGTCGTAAAGAGCCCATTCGAGCGATTTGTCGACCAACCACAGAAACAAGGACATGGCCAGCACGAAAGCAAACACGATCAGGGTCACCTGGGTTGTTTCTTTGCGATCGGGCCAGACAACTCGGCGGGTCTCGGCCCACGAATCTTTTGCGAATGCGAAAAACTGCTGCCCCGGACCTGAAAACCAGGCGATTGCCGCGCCAGCCCCAAGGCCGCCAACGAACACCGCGATGCGCAGGATGGCCGGTTGACCAGCCAGCAGGTAAAAGCCGACGACCCCCGCAAGAACCGCCGCGACAGCCAACGCCACCTTGACGCGATCGGCGCCAGAGGTAACCACTTCGATAGTCTGATTAGCCATTCGGTCGGTACTTGCTGAGTGAATCTAGGTTGCGGGCGCCAATCTGATTGGCAGGGGCAGAGGGAATCGAACCCCCAACCTTCGGTTTTGGAGACCGACGCTCTGCCAGTTGAGCTATGCCCCTACGCCTTGAACCCGGCACACTGAAGCGTAATTATTCGAGAATTTTGGCGACGACGCCGGCGCCGACGGTGCGCCCGCCTTCGCGGATCGCAAACCGCAGACCCTGCTCCATGGCGATCGGCGCGATCAACTGCACCACCATCTGCACGTTGTCCCCG
>JAYVOV010000665.1:0-3236 GCA_043757735.1 Burkholderiaceae bacterium | reverse complement strand
ATCAGCATTATCACCTTCGCGTCGGTATCCAGCGAAACGACCGCCGATCGGGTGCTTGATCTTTGAGTGCGCAAGCCCTGCCAAACGTGAATAACCGTTGCGCAGCCGCCTCATTCGGAATGATCCACTCTCGACGAACGAAACGCTCCAGGAGCGGTTGGAGTTGAATTCCCAGAAACGCCGATGCCCAGCCCCAGCAAACTAAGTTCGCCAGCGCAGCCGCAGCACCGATAGAATTCGGGGATGGACGACCAACTCAACACGACAGGCGAAGCCCTGACAATCGATGCCGCGCAGCGCAAGGCGCTCAAGGCGCAGGCCCACCCGCTCAAGCCGGTGGTGATGGTCGGCGAGGCCGGACTCACGCCAGCGGTGATGACGGAAATAGAGCTTGCCCTGGCAAGCCATTCGCTGATCAAGATCCGCGTCTTCGGCGACGACCGCGAGGCGCGCGCCGGCATGCTCGCGTCGATCTGCGGGCAGACAGGCAGCGCGCCGGTCCAGCATATCGGCAAGCTGCTGGTGGTCTGGCGTCCCGCGCCTGAAGGGCCAGTGAAAACCCTGTCAAAAGGCCGGGCCAGGCCCAACGCCCCCTACCATCCCAAGAAAGCGGCTGGCGCCGGGCAGGCTGCGCCCACCAGACGTGCGCCCCGAAAAACCCGCGAAGTCGACAGCAGCGACACCCGCGCCACGCCGCGCTCGGACATGGTCCGGCCGCTCGGCAGAAAATCGTCGGGTGCTGGCGGCAAGCCGCAGGGCCGTGCCACCACGCTGGGGCGGGGTGCCGCGATCGGCAAAGCCGGCGCTCCGGGCGCCAGCGCACGCGAGGCCGGCAAAGATCTGGCCGGCAAGCCGGCACCACGCACCGCGCGCCGGGTTTACGGCGCGATCGCGCCTGTCGGCAAGCCGGCCCGCCCTGGTCGGGCACCGGCACTGTCGTCGCCTGGGGCGAAAGTCAGGTCGCCGGTCAGCCGCAAGCGCTGACCGGCGCCGCGCCCTGCTTATTCGTAGCGAACGTCGAGAATTTCATACTCGCGCACACCGCCGGGCGCATGAACCTCGGCGACATCGCCAGCGTATTTGCCAATCAGCGCCCGTGAAATCGGGCTCGACACCGAAATCTTGCCGATCTTGATGTCGGCCTCGTCGTCGCCAACGATCTGGTAGGTGGTCTTCACGCCGGTCACCAGATCCTCGAGTTCTGTGGTGGCGCCAAAAACCACCCGCCCCTCCGCATCGACCAGCTTCGGATCGATGATCTGGGCGTTCGACAGCTTGCCTTCGAGTTCGCCAATACGGCCCTCGATGAATCCCTGGCGCTCGCGGGCCGCGTCGTACTCGGCGTTTTCCGACAGATCGCCCTGCGCACGCGCTTCGGCAATCGCGGTGATGACTGCAGGCCTGTCGACCGTCTTGAGACGGTGCAGTTCGTCCTTCAGGAGTTGGGCTCCGCGCAAGGTCAGCGGGATGGTTGGCATCGATTCACTCCGGTTCCTGGATGGACATTCGCTGCGGCCAGGCGGCCGCAGCGACCGATCTGCCTGTCAATGGGCAAGGCCCTGTTTCGGGCCGGCAAGCCCCAGGCTGAGGTGCAATTGCTGAAGACTATAGACATCGAGCGCATTCAGGTGACGCATTCCTTCGACCGCGGCACGCGCGCCTGCCAGCGTGGTGTAGTAAGTGACGCGCTGTGCGAGCGCCGTGGTGCGGATCGAACGCGAATCGGCGATCGCGCCGCGTTTTTCTTCGACGGTGTTGATGACCAGAGACACCTCGCCGTTCTTGAGCATGTCGACGATGTGCGGGCGGCCCTCCTGGACCTTGTTCACCGCGGTCACTGGAATGCCCTGGGCGGCGATCGCCGCTGCGGTGCCCCTGGTGGCGACGAGCTTGAAACCGAGCTCATGAAGCGAGCGCGAGATCTCGACCATCCGGGGCTTGTCGGCGTTTTTTACCGACACGAACGCGGTGCCCGACGAAGGCAGCTTGACGCCCGCCGCCAGCTGCGATTTGACGAAGGCTTCACCGAAGGTGTAACCGACACCCATCACTTCACCGGTGGACTTCATTTCCGGCCCCAGGATGGTGTCGACGCCGGGGAACTTGACGAAGGGGAACACCGCCTCTTTGACCGAAAAATAACCCGGCGTGACCTCGGCGCCGATGTTTTGCTGGGCCAGGCTGATGCCGGCCATGCAGCGTGCCGCGATCTTGGCCAGCTGCAGTCCGGTCGCCTTGGACACATAGGGCACGGTGCGCGAGGCGCGCGGGTTCACTTCGAGCACGTAGACCGTGCCGTCGCTGCCATCGGTGGCGTTCTGGATAGCGAACTGCACGTTCATCAGCCCGACCACCTTGAGTGCGCGCGCCATCTGTTCGGTCTGGCGCTTGATCTCGGCGACCATGCCCGCCGACAGTGAATAGGGCGGCAGCGAGCAGGCGGAGTCACCGGAGTGCACGCCCGCCTGTTCAATGTGCTCCATCACCCCGCCGATGAACACCTGCGTGCCATCCGAGATGCAGTCGACGTCGACTTCGATGGCGTCGTTCAGGAAGCGGTCGAGCAGCACCGGACTGTCGTTGGAGACCTTGACCGCCTCGCGCATGTAGCGCTCCAGATCGCGCTGCTCGTGCACGATCTCCATTGCTCGCCCGCCCAGCACGTAACTGGGGCGCACCACCAGCGGATAACCGATCTCCTGAGCCATCGCGATCGCGTCGGATTCGGTGCGAGCGGTGCGATTGGGCGGTTGGCGCAGATTGAGCTTGACCAGCAGCTTCTGAAAGCGCTCGCGGTCCTCGGCGATATCGATGCTCTCCGGCGAGGTACCGATGATCGGCACACCGTTGGCCTCCAGCGCCTTGGCCAGTTTCAGCGGCGTCTGACCGCCGTATTGCACGATCACGCCGACCGGCTTTTCCTTGTCGACGATCTCGAGCACGTCCTCGAGCGTGAGCGGCTCGAAATAGAGCCGGTCGCTGGTGTCGTAGTCGGTCGACACTGTCTCGGGGTTGCAGTTGACCATGATGGTCTCGAAGCCATCTTCGCGCAGCGCGAAGGCCGCATGCACGCAGCAGTAATCGAATTCGATGCCCTGCCCGATGCGGTTGGGCCCGCCGCCCAGCACCATGATCTTCTTGCGATCGGTGGGCGCTGCCTCGCACTCTTCCTCGTAGGTGGAATAGAGGTAGGCGGTGGTGGTCGAGAACTCGGCCGCGCAGGTGTCGACCCGCTT
>JAYVOV010000664.1:0-12113 GCA_043757735.1 Burkholderiaceae bacterium | reverse complement strand
GGCCCGGCATCGAGATCGACTGGCTCGTCGAAGAATCGTTCGCTGACCTGCCGCGCCTGCACCCGGCGGTAAGCCAGACGATCCCCGTGGCCGTGCGCCGCTGGCGACGCACGCCATTTTCATCCGCCGTTCGGTCTGAGGTCGGCGCGCTGCGCGCGCACCTGCGCGAGCGCCGCTACGACCTCGCCCTCGATCTCCAGGGCTTGATCAAGAGTGCGTGGCTGGCGCGCCTGACCGGCGCGCCGGTGGCGGGTTTTGCCTGGGGCAGTGCGCGCGAGCCGCTGGCCAGCCTTGCATACCGGCACCGCTATCGGGTTCCCCATGAACTCCACGCTATTGAACGTCTGCGCCAGCTGGCCGGGCAGGCGCTGCAGTATCCGGTTCAGGGCCTGCCGCGCTTCGATCTGCGGGCCGCGCATGTGCCATTGCCCTGGTGCCCGGCCTCTGCCTACGCGGTGTTTCTGCACGCCACTTCGCGCGCCAGCAAGCAGTGGCCTCGCGAGCGGTGGGTGCGGCTGGCTGAAGAACTGCTGGACCGCGGCGTTTCGGTGGTTCTTCCCTGGGGCAGCGCCGCCGAACAGAGCGACGCCAAGGCGATTGCCGACGCGGTCGGCGCCGTTGCCGGACCGGCACCTATGACGGATCACCCGGTGGCCGGTCTCACGCAGGAGCCGGTCATCAGGCCGGCACCGGGCGCTGGCCGACTCGTCGTGGCGCCCAAACTGGGCCTCGCCGCCTGCGCTGCGCTGCTGGCGGGCGCGCGCGCCGTCGCCGGCGTCGACACCGGGCTGACACACCTCGCGGCGGCTCTGGGTGTGCCGACCGTGGCGCTGTTCGCCGCGACGCCGGGCTGGCGCTTTGGGCCCTATTGGTCGCCGTGCGCGACATCGCTGGGTGACGCGGGTGTCTGGCCCGGGCCCGCCGAAGTGCTGAGCACGCTGGCAAGGCTCACAGGCGAACCGGCCTGGGTGCAGCGCGCATGACCCGCTTGACCGAAGCGAACCACAGCATCATTGAGCGGCTGGCGCTCGGCCTCTACAGCCTGGCCTGGTGTCTGGCGACCCCGCTGGCCCTGCTCTATCTGGTCTGGCGCGGCCGCCGCCAGCCGGCGTATCGCGAGCACTGGCGCGAGCGCTGGGCGTTGGGCGCAGGGGGCCCTGCTGGGGAACCATCGTTGCAGCCGAATGCCACAGCGCAGCCGAATGCCACAGCGCAGCCGAATTCAGCCGCGCAGCTCATCTGGATTCACGCGGTCTCGGTCGGCGAGACCCGTGCCGCGCAACCCCTGATCGAGGCGCTGCTGGCGCGCGACGAGCGGCTGACGATCCTGCTCACCCACATGACCCCCACCGGCCGCGCGCTGGGTGCCGAGCTGTTCGTCCGGCGCTGGCCGCTGCGCGTGCACCAGTCTTATCTGCCCTATGATTACGCCGGCGCATCAAGGCGATTCCTCACCCGCTGGCGGCCGCGACTGGGCGTGATCATGGAGACCGAGCTGTGGCCCAATCTGTGTGCAGCCGCCAGCCGGCTCGGCATTCCGATGGTGCTGGCCAATGCGCGCTTGTCCGAGCGTTCACTCGCCAAAGGTCTGCGCTGGCGCGTGCTGATCGCGCCTGCCCTGCGCTCGCTAACCGCAGTGCTGGCGCAGACCAGCGCTGACGCAGGCCGATTGCGCCGGCTCGGGCGCGACGACGCGCTGGTGCTGGGCAACCTGAAGTTCGAAATTGCGCCGGCGCCCGTGGCTCTTGCACTGGGCGGGCAATGGCGCGCGCGGCTGGGCGCTCGTCAGGTGCTGCTGCTGGCCAGTTCGCGCGAGGCAGAAGAAGCGCTGCTCCTGGCCGCCTGGCGGCGCGTCATGGAGGAGGCCACCGGTGAGACTCCGCTGCTGCTGATCGTGCCGCGCCATCCGCAGCGCTTCGACGAGGTGGCGCAGCAGATCACCCAGGCCGGCTTCACGTATGCCCGACGCAGCGGTACCTGGCTGTCGGCAGCCGGCCACGCCCAGGTGCTGCTGGGCGACTCGATGGGCGAAATGCCCGCCTACTACGCGCTGGCCGATGTCGCGATCATCGGTGGGTCACTGCTGCCCTTCGGCGCCCAGAACCTGATCGAGGCCTGCGCGCAGGGCGTGCCGGTGATCGTCGGTTCACACACCTTCAACTTCGAGCAGGCCGCGGTCGAAGCGATCGAGGCTGGTGCGGCCTGTCGCGTGGCCGATGCGCAGCAGGCGGTGGCGCGGGCCATCGGTTTGCTGGCCGACCCGGGTGCCCGATCGGTGATGGGCGAAGCCGGACGACAGTTCACGTCCAGCCATCGCGGCGCCACCGCTCGGACCATCGAGACATTGCGGGGCTGGCTCGGATGAGCCCCCACCCGTACCGGCAGGATTCAACACCGACGGGCTTCTACCCCCCGCTGCGCCGGCTCGGTCCCCGGGGCGCAATCGGCGTGACCTGGGTGTCGCCTGACGAGGCGGCAGCCGGCGGTTCGGTCGGGTCCGAGTTGGACGCTTCGAGCAGCGCCGACAGGCCCTGCAGATCGGCCTCCGACAACGCCGCGGCCGCGAATTTCAGGCGCAGACCATTCACGAGCACGTCGTAGCGCGCCTTGGCCAGGTCGCGCTGAGTGGTGAACAACTGCTGCTGGGCATTGAGCACGTCGATATTGATCCGCACGCCGACCTGATACCCGAGCAGGTTGCTGTCGAGCGCCAGCTGGCTGGATCGTTCGGCCGCTTCCAGTGCGCGCACCTGCGCCAGGCCGCTGTTGACCCCCAGGTAGGACTGGCGCGCGCTTTGTTCCACCTGACGGCGGACATTTTCGAGGTCGGTTTCGGCCTTGTCGCGCAGCAGTGTCGCTTCACGAACCCGCGAATCGATCGCGCCGCCGGTGTAGAGGGGGATGGCGACCTGCACGCCCAGAACGCCGGAGGTACTGACGACGCCGATGAAGGCGGCGGTGGCGCTGCGCGACTGGCCGATCGACGACACCAGATCGACGGTGGGCCGACGCGCATAACGCTGCTTGTCGATCTCGCGGCGTGCTACTTCGACCGCGACCTTCGACTGCTGCACCAGCAGGCTGTTCTGACGCGCACCTTCGGTCCAGTCGGCTTCGGCGGCGGGCGCCGGTGGTGTCAGGGCCACGCCCTTGCGCAGCACCTGCAGGTTGTTTGCGGGTTTGCCGACGAGCAAGGTGAGCGCGGCGCGCTTGACCGCCAGATCGTTGATGGCGACAAACTCTTGGGCGATGGTGAGATCGAAGCGCGACTGCGCTTCCTGCTGGTCGGTGATGGTGGCGGTGCCGACCTCGAAATTGCGCTTGGCCGATGCGAGCTGTTCAGAGATGGCCCGCTTCTGGGCGCGGATGGTGGCCAGGCTGTCTTGGGCGGCCAGCACATCGAAGTAAGCCTGACTCACCCGCACCGCCAGGTCTTGCTGCGCCTGGGCGAACTGCGCCTCGGCAATCGCCACCTGCAGCTTGCTCTGCTCGAGTGTTTCGACGTTCTGCAGCCGATACAGCGGGTAGGTGAGGTTGATCGAATAGTTCTGCGCGGTGAAGTCGCGGCGCCCTGAAACACTGCTGTCGACGATCTGTCGGCTGATCGCGCCATTGCCTGTCACCGAGGGCAGCAGGGTCGATTGCGCCTGCGGGATTTTTTCGCGGGTAGCGGCCAGCTGGGTGCGCACGCTGGCCACCACGGTGTCGTTGGCCAGCGCGTCGCGATAGGCCGCGACGAGATCCATCGCCTGCGCGCCGGCGGGTGCGAAGGCCAGGGTCAGGGCGCCTGCCAGCAAGGTGAGAAAGTGGGCCTTCATCGATGTCCTCAGTAGGTCGGAACAGCCGGGTCGATGTCACGCGACCACGCGTCGATGCCGCCAACCAGGTTGTAGATGGGATCGAACCCATTGCGTTCGAGAAACACCGCGACCTGCATGCTCCGCATGCCGTGATGACACAGACAGACGATCGGCTGCTGGGATGGCAATTCGGCCAGGCGCGCCGGGATTTCATGCATCGGGATGGTGACGCTGCCCGCAACGCTGGCCAGCGCGACTTCCCAGGGTTCGCGCACATCGAGCACCAGGGGTGCATCGGTCTTGGCAAGCCAGTCGGACAACTGCCGGGCGCTGATCTGCTTCATGTCGGCCATCGGGTCAGAAGGTGAACCGTTCTTTCTGCGGGAAGTCGCGCAGAGGCTTGGCACTGGTCTCGAACTGGTTTTCGGTGCTGAACGCCTGTTCGTCGGTCCGGGTGATGATCTGAGCGGTCATCGCCGGCGCGTCGCCCACGATCGCGGCCATGCGCCCACCGATGGCCAGGCGCTCGAGCAGACCCGGGGGCACGAAGGGGACCGAGCCGGACAGGACGATCACGTCGAATCGGTCGGCGTCGGCAGGGAGCGCGCCGTTGCCTGGCACGACACTGGCGTTTCGAACACCGGCACGGGCAAGGTTGTCGCGACCGAAAGCCGCCAGGCCGGGATGGATTTCATAGCTGACGACCCGGCGTGCGCGATGGGCGAGCAGCGCCGCCATGTAGCCCGATCCGGTGCCGACTTCGAGCACATGCTCGTGCCGGCGGACCATCAGCTGCTGCAGCAGCCGGGCCTCCAGCTTGGGCGAAAACAGCGCCTCGCCGGTTGGTTTGCCATCAAGAATCAGCGGGATGTCCATGTCGGTGAAGGCCATCGCACGCCAGGCTGGTGGCACGAAATCTTCCCGTTTGACGACCATCAGCAGGTCGAGAACATCTTGATCGAGCACATCCCAGGGGCGGATCTGCTGCTCGATCATGTTATAGCGTGCGCGTTCGAAGTCCATGGTGTGTTTCCGTGCGTGGGGCAGATCGGTTTCTCTTCGAGGGGCAGATCAGGCGTCAACCTTCTAGTTTATCAATCGTTCATTTCTCTGTTTATCAATCGGTCATTTCCCGGCGTCCGGGTCGCTCGGGTCGCTCGGGCCGCTCGGGCCGGGCTGGTCTGCCGGGATTTTTTTTGCGCCACCGCGCCGGCTGAACCATGCCGCCATATCGTCGAGCAGGGTATACAGAACTGGCACCACCAGCAGCGTGAGCAGGGTCGATGCAATCACGCCGCCAATGACGGCGTGGCCCATCGGCGCGCGCTGCTCGGCGCCCTCGCCGGTGCCGATCGCCAGCGGCAGCATGCCGAAGACCATCGCCAGCGTGGTCATCAGGATGGGCCGCAGGCGGATCTCGGCCGCCGACAGCAGCGCCTGCGCGCGCTCGACGCCGCGGGCGCGCGCCTGGTTGGCGAAGTCGATCAGCAAAATGGCGTTTTTCGTGACCAGCCCCATCAGCATGATGAAGCCGATCATCGAGAACAGATTGAGCGTGCTGCGCCAGGCCAGCAGCGCCGCGACCACGCCGATCAGCGCCAGCGGCAGCGAGGCCATGATCGCCAGCGGCTGCAGGAAGCTGCCGAACTGCGAAGCCAGGATCATGTAAATGAACACCACCGCGAGCAGCAGCGCCTGGGCGGCGAAACCAAAACTCTCGTTCATGTCGCGGGTGGCCCCGCCGCTGACGAAACGATAGCCGGGTGGCACCGGTATTGTGGCCAGTGTGTCGCTGACCAGCTGGCCGACGGTGCCGGATGCAGCGCCCTGCACGTTGGCGGCCAGCGTGATCTCGCGGGTGAGGTCCTTGCGATTGATCTGCGACGGACCGACACCGGGGATGAATTCGGCGATCTGGCGCATTGCCACCATGCGCGGTGTGCCGTCGGCGTCGAGCTGGGTCGAGACCATGGTCAGGCGCTCCAGGTCGGCCAGAGAATTGCGGTCGGCGCGCGGCAGACGCACTTTGACGTCGTAGTTCTCGTCGTCCGGTGCGCGCCAGGTGGTGGCCGATTCGCCCGCCAGCAGCGGGCGCAGCGCGGCGCTGACCTGCGAGATGCCCACCCCCAGATCGGATGCCAGTGCGCGATTCACCACCACCGAAACGGTGGGTTTGGCAGGCTTGGAGCTGGAGTCGAGGTCGACGACGCCGGGGATTGCCAGCATGGCGCTCTGCGCCTGCTCGGCCAGGCGCTCGAGCTGACGCATGTCGGGCCCCTGGATGCTCACCTGCACCGGCTTGCCGGAGCCGACCGAACTCGGTGTGCCGACATCGGTGATGGTGACTCCCGGAATGCGCGACAGGCGTTCGCGCACCGGCTGACGCATCTGCTGGACCGATTGCGTGCGTTTCTTGCGTTCGATGAGCTTGCCGAACAGGGTTGCGTAGTTGCGCCCCTGGATGGCGCCGGTGTTGACCGTTGCGTAGGTAAACAAGACGCCGTCGAATTCGCGCAGCGCCGCCTGCGCCTGATTGACCTTGTCCTGCGTGAGTTCCAGCGACGAGCCCACCGGGGTGTAGAAGCGCACGAAGATCTCGTTGTTGTCGGCCTGCGGGACGAACTCCTTGCCGATGCCGCTCATCAGCGGGAACGAAGCCGCGAAGGTGAGGAAGGCCAGAAAGGTGGCCAGCCAGCGCCGGCGCAGCCCCCAGCGCAGCAGGGCGACATAGCCCTGCTCGAGACGCAGCATCAGGGCCTGGAAACGGCGCAGCACCCAGGCGATCGGACCACGCCCGCGCGCGCCCTGCGCATCGGGGTCGTGCCACACCGACGAGAGCATGGGGTCGAGCGTGAACGACACCAGCATCGACAGCAGCACCGCAAACGCGACGGTGACCCCGAACTGCTTGAAAAAGCGCCCGATGATCCCGCCCATGAAACCGATCGGCAGGAACACCGCAACGATGGTGAAGGTGGTGGCCGCGACGGCCAGGCCGATCTCGGCCGTGCCGTCGAACGCGGCCGCCTTGTGGTGCTTGCCCATCGCCTGATGGCGGACGATGTTTTCGCGCACCACGATGGCGTCATCGATCAGCAGACCCACGCAGATCGACAGCGCCAGCAGGGTGATCATGTTGATCGAAAACCCCATCACGTTCATGACCAGGAAAGTGCCGATCAGCGATATGGGCAGGGTCAGGCCGGTGATGACCGTGGAGCGCCACGAAGACAGGAACAGGAAGACGATCGCCACAGTCAGCAGCGCGCCTTCGACGATGTTGCGCTGCACGCCCGCCACTGAATTGCGGATCGGCGTGGAGGCATCGCGGACCACGACCAGTTTCACGTCCGGGGGCAGCTGCCTGGCCAGTTCGTCCAGGGTCCGGCGCACGCCGTCGGCCACGCCGATCGTGTTTTCGTTGGTGGCCTTGACGATGTCCAGCGCAATCGCACGTTCGCCATCGACGAAGGCTGCGTTGTCCTGCTCTTCTTCGCCGTCCAGCACGTGCGCCACCTGCGACAGGTAGACCGGCTGGCCGCCGCGGCGCGCCACCACGATGCGTTCGAAGTCGGCCGGCGCACGCAGCCGGGCCCGGATCTGCACCACCTGTTCGCGGTCACGACTGACCAGCGTGCCGGCCGGCAGCTCCTGATTGTCGCCGCGCAGGGCCGTCAGAATCTGATCGACGCCCACCTTCAGGGATTCCATCTCGGCCGGCTTGAGCAAGATCTGGACCTCGCGCTTGACCCCGCCCACCAGGGTGACGCGGCCCACGCCGCGGACGTTCTCGAGGCGCCGTTTGACAACCTGATCGGTGAGGCTGGTGAGCTCACGCGTGCTGCGCGAAGGCGAACGGATCGCGACTGAAAGAATCGGGTCGTCGTCCGGATTCACCCGGGTGACCAGCGACTCCTTCACCTCTTTCTTGAAGCCGGGGCGCACCAGCGCGATCTTTTCGCGGACGTCCTGCGCGGCGGTCACCGGGTCGACTGCCAGATCGAAGCGCACGATCACCAGCGAGACGCCCTCGTAGGAGCGCGAGGACAACTCGTAGACGCCACTGATGGTGTTGACCTGTTCTTCGATCTTGCGGCTGATCTCGGACTCGATCACCTCGGGCGAGGCGCCGGGGTATTCGGTCTGCACCACCACCACCGGGAAGGCGACATCCGGAAACTGCTCGATCGGCAGGCGCTGGTACGAAAAAAGTCCGAGCACCACGAATGCGACCATCAACATGGTCGCGAACACCGGGTGATTGATGGAGACGCGCGTGAACCACATGGCCGTGTTGTGCGATCCGGCTCAGCGCGCCGGCGCGCGGACCCGGACTGCGGCACCCTCGCGCAGCGTACCCAGGTTCAGGGCGACGATGCGCTCGCCCGCCTTCAGCCCCTGGCTGATCTCGACGATGCCGGTGCCGCCGGAGGCGGCCCGCGCCGAGTCGTCGCGCAGACCCGGGACCACTGTTTTCGCAACCAGCCGATCGGCCTCGATCGCGTACACGAAGCTGCGCCCGGCCGACTCCCTGACCGCGGTGGCCGGTACGAGCACGGCGTCAGACTTCGCCTCGAGCATCAGCGCGCCCTGGGCGAACAGGCCGGCGCGCAGGCTCGAGTTGCGGTTCTCGAGCCCGATGTAGACCGCGATCGAGCGGGTGCCCGCGCTGGTCGAAGGGCTGATGCGAACGATGTTGCCGGTCTGCGGCGTCGCTACGCCCTCGACCTGCAGCGTCACCGCTTGTCCGGTCTTCACTGCGGCGATCTCGGAGGCCGGCACCAGCGCCTCGATCTCCATGTGCGACAGGTCGACGATCGAAAAAAGGCGGTTGTCGGGTGAAACCTTCTCGCCGGGCTGGGCAAACCGCTCGGCGACCACGCCCGCCAGAGGCGCCAGCACCGCGGTGTCGGTCAGCGACTTGCGCGCCATCGTCAGCTGCGCGACTGCGGCATCGCGGGTGCCCAGCGCAACGTCGCTGCCGGACCGGGCGCTGTCCAATCCGCTTTGCGAGATGAAGCCTTTTTCGAACAGCTGCTGATTGTTCTGCAGCGTGCGTGCCGCCTGGTCGACCTGGGCTTCGGCGCTACGCAGCTGTGCTTCGCGCTCCTTTACCCGCCATTCGAATTCGGTCGGATCAATGCGCGCCAGCAGTTGCCCGGCGCGCACCGTCATGCCTTCGCGAATCGGCATGTCGCGCAGTTCACCGGCGACTTTGGCGCGGACCAGTGCCTGCTGGCTGGGCCGCAGCGAGCCGGTGATCGGGATGCTGCGCGCGATGCTGCCGGTGGCCACGACGAGCAGGTCGGCAGCGGCGAATTCGAGCGGGCCGGCGAGTGTGGAAGCGCCTGCGACGGGTGGTTTGACGGTGGCGGCATCGATGCGTGCCTGGCGTGTCATAGCCCAGAAGGCAGCCGCACCGATGATCGCGACCAGGGTGATGGCGGCGAGGATATGTCGGAACTTCATTCGGTAGTCGGTTCCGGGCTGGCTGCGGTCAGGCCGCGACGCGGGCCGAGGCCAGCACGAATTCGATATGGATATCGATGAACTTCCCTGGATCGAGCTGATCTTCGATCGGGCACAGGGTGTCGAACGATTGCGACCAGATCGCTTTCATCACCATCGGGGCCATCCATAGATGGCAGGCCGCCCGGACATCGAGCTTGCGGAACTCGCCCCGATCGATGCCGCGCTGCACGATGCCGGCCAGCAGCGTGTTGTTGCGGGCGATGACTTCCTGGTGAAAGAAGCGTGCGAGCTCCGGGAAGTTGCCGGCTTCGGACATGATCAGCTTGGCGATGCCGGCCAGCCGGGTCGAGCCGAAGCGCTGCCACCATAAGTGGAAAAAGCGGCTCAGCAGGACCGCTGCGGAGTCGTTGGCCCCGTCGATGGCGCGTTGGAAGTCGCTCAGCAGCGGCACGATGGTCTCGCGGATCACCGCCTTGAAAAGATCTTCCTTGCTGTCGAAGTACAGATACAGGGTGCCCTTGCTCACGCCGGCCCGCGCCGCGACTTCGTCCAGACGGGTGGCTGCGAAGCCGCGTTCGACGAACAGGTCCAGCGCCGCCGCCAGCAATTCGGCAGGACGGCTCTCCTTGCGGCGCTCCCAGCGGGGCGTTCGCGCAGCGTTTTCATTCGTTCGGGTGAGGCCGTCGGCCATGAAGGTTCTACTGACTGATTGGTCAGTTATTCTAGTGCCGACCCGGGCGCCGGTCAAACGACCAGTCGCCCTGCGCTTCGAAGCGGCCGCCTGTCAAAGCGCTCTGCGAGCGCCGCGCTTTGTCGAATGCACCGCTGCTATGCTCGCGCCCGGTGATGCCTGCCGTGCCCGAGACGATGCCAGCGCCAGCGTGCCGCAGCGGTTGCGGCGCCTGCTGCATTGCGCCGTCGATCTCCAGCCCGATTCCCGGCATGCCCGAGGGCAAACCGGCCGGCCAGCGATGCGTGCAGTTGACCGGTGACCATCGCTGCGCGATCTTCGGTCGCCCGGAGCGGCCCGCCTGCTGCGCCGGTTTGAGGCCCGCCGATGACATGTGCGGGTCGTCGCGCGCGCAGGCGCTTGCCTGGCTGACGCGGCTTGAGCAGGCGACCGCGCCGGCCGCGGCGCCAGCATCTGCGAAGGCACCTGCGGCAGCATCTGCGGCGGCACCTGCGGCGGCACCTGCGAAGGCGCCCGCCCCCTGATCGATGGGGTATCTTTCGCGTCTCTTCTGGCGGACGCGAACGTGATCGAATTTCTGCATGGACTTCCCCTGCTGGTTAAAGCGGCCCTGCTGGGCATCGTCGAGGGTCTCACCGAGTTTTTGCCGATCTCCAGCACCGGCCACCTGATCCTCGCCGGCAGTCTGCTCGGATTTTCGGACGACAAGGCCAAGCTGTTCGATGTCGCGATCCAGACCGGCGCCATGCTGGCCGTGGTCTGGTTCTATCGCGCCCGGATCGGTGCGACGCTGGCTGGGCTGGGCAGCGATCGGCGTGCCCAGCGGTTTGCCCTGAACGTGCTGATCGCGTTCCTGCCGGCGGCGATCCTGGGCGTGACTTTCGGCGGGGCGATCAAGGCGCATCTGTTCAAGCCGGTGCCGGTGGCGCTGGCCTTCATCATCGGCGGCTTCGTCATTCTCTGGGTCGAACGAACCCAGGCGCGCCGTCAGGTTCGCATCGACTCGATCGACGATCTGTCGGCCACCGACGCGCTCAAACTCGGGCTGGCGCAAGCATTCGCGCTGGTGCCCGGCACCAGCCGGTCCGGCGCCACCATCATGGGCGGCATGCTGTTCGGTTTGTCGCGCCGCACGGCCACCGAGTTTTCGTTTTTCCTGGCAATCCCGACCCTGGTCGGCGCGGGTTTCTACGACAGCTGGAAATACCGGGCGCTGCTGTCCGCCGACGATATCCCGCTGTTCGCAATCGGTCTCGCGCTGTCGTTCCTGAGCGCGCTGGTGTGCGTCCGATGGCTGATCCGGTTCGTGGCCAACCACAACTTCGTGCCGTTCGCTTGGTACCGGATTGTGTTCGGTGCGGTCGTGCTGCTGACCGCACACTTCGGCTGGGTCAACTGGGCGGCTTGACCACCGAGCCGGGCGGCTTGCGATGAAAAACCAGGTCCCAGACACCGTGCCCCAGCGCCATCCCGCGCCGCTCGAATTTGGTCAGCGGCCGCCAGGGCGGGCGTGGCGCGAACCCGGCGGCGCTGTTGCGCAGCGCCGGCTCGCCCGACAGCACCTCGAGCATCTGATCGGCATAGTGCTGCCAGTCGGTCGCGCAATGCAGGTAGCCGTGGCCGGCCAGCCGGCTGGCCAGCAGCGACACCAGTGGGGGCTGGATCAGTCGACGCTTGCGGTGGCGCACTTTGGGCCAGGGATCCGGAAAATAGATGTGTGCGCCAGCGAGCGCGGCGGGTTCGATCATGTCGCGCAGCACCTCGACCGCGTCGTGCTGAATGACCCGGACATTGGCGATCGACTGTTCGTCGAGCCGGCGCAGCAGGGCGCCAACCCCCGCCGGGTAGACCTCTATGGCGAGAAAATCGAGATCCGGCCGCGCCAGGGCAATCGCGGCGGTGGTTTCGCCCATGCCGAAGCCGATCTCCAGGATGCAGGGAGCCTGCCTGCCGAAAAGCTGAGCCAGGTCAAGGTGCAGCGCGCCGTAGGGCAGCCCGAAACGCGGCAGCAGCCGCTCGCGGGCCGCCCGCTGCGCGGGAGTGAAGTGGACGCGCCGGTTCGTGAAACTGCGGATGTGCTGGGGATGTTGATCGGAAGGCATCAGTGCGGGACAGAAGAAAAGTTCGCTGGTCGGATAGAATACCGGCAG
>JAYVOV010000663.1:0-3243 GCA_043757735.1 Burkholderiaceae bacterium | reverse complement strand
CTGCCAGAAATGGCCACCCACCCTCCTTCTCGTTGTCTCGTGAATACCTCCGATGCAACGTCATGACCCTCGCAACGGGGGTTTTGCAAGAGCCTCAGTTGTGTACGGATGTAATTGCGTGGCGTTCACATCGGCGATCGAGCGCGTTTCGGTCGCCCCGGCGATCGACCATCGGCCAGATACAAGAACAAAGCGAGACGAAAGCGGTCGTTATCGGGATTGCGGTGCAGCGAGGGCACATACGGTTCGAGCGTCCGAATGGGTGTTGCGAGCCAGTAGAGGTCAATGTCGTCATACCTTCGTGCGGTCACGGGCCTGCACCGCATCGTAAGCAATCGAGGGCACCGAACGGGCACCAGGAACCCTGCCGACCAGGCCCAAGACTGGCAGCCGACTGACCCCATTGACGAAATCGCCCAGACAGAGACCGGTCTATTCATAAACGTTGGCGGCGTTCGGATAACTCAGGGTGATGCGATCGTCAAGGCTGTGAAATCGCTCGGGCAGTTGCTGCTTGAACTTGTCCCGGACCAGCCGTTCGAAGATCGTAGGCTGCAACAGGTCGGGACAGAGCGACAACCCACCGCCGAGCACGCGCATCGTGAACCCGAACTTGTCAGCGCGAACCATGCACAACAATGGCCTTCGCAAACGCATTGACAGGTTCCGAAGTGCAGTGTCAGCGATGCTGGGACGATGGCCATTATGAGTTCGATGATCCTGCTCGGCAGCCCATCGATGTCTGAGGCGGGCTGGCGAGTTCGACTAACTGAGGTGAAGCTGAATCTCGCCGGATGGAACCAGCACCGGCAGGGAATTCACACCAGCCTGTCGATCCCCTGCGTCTGCGCATCGATCCTGAAATCGACCAGATCCGTGAACATAAGCGGCGTTGTGTTCACAGCGGACGGCGAAGGGTCTTTGCGTTGAGATGCGACCTGCAGGTGCACCCCGATGACGACGCTGTGCGCCGCCATCCGAGGGCTTACTTCGGCAACACGACGCGCTCGGTAACGTGAATGACGCCGTTGTCGGCAACGCGATGTCGGTCGCGGTGAGCTTGGCCTTGTCGGCCAAAAACGCGTCGAGCTTCGCCTTCGGGATCTTGGCGAAAGCTTCGTCGGTCGGCGCGAACACGATGAACGGGCCCGGGCCCTTCAGCGTATCGATCAGGCCGGCGGCGGTGAATCCGGTCGCCAAGGTCTTGAGGCTGCCGGCGCAGCCGGCGCTGACGGCGGTGTCGACGATGTCCTTGGCTTGCACTGAAAGTGCCGCGACGCAGAGCAGAGACAGGGCGAAAAGTTTCTTCGTGGCGAATATCCTTGGGTTTGGTGAATGGAACGGAGAATCAGTTGGCAATGGGCGGCAGGGTCACCTTGTCGATGACATGGATCACGCCCTTGCTGGCCGGCGCGCTGGTGGTGGCGAACCCCAATGTGCCGACCAAAGAAGTGAAGGCTGCGACGATCCCCGACATGCATCCGGCAGCCAACCCTTTGAACCAATCGATCATCCTGCTGGTCCAGACGTGAGGGTTGGCGAACAAAATGTGATGCTTGCACTGATTGGGGTTTAAATTGTACTGTTAAGTTTCCTAAAAAAACTCACGAGTTTATCAGGAGACTATCAGGTACTAATAAGACCAATGCGTGTAAATGAATCCTTGCAGGTCTACAATTCGGCATGGTCAAAGTTTCATTCAAAGCGCAGGTGCTGCAGGCGCGCGAAGACGCGATTGTTGCGTCGGTCAATCGTCTGCTGGCCGAAAAGGGCTTCGACGCGATGACGATGGACGAAGTAGCCGCCGATGTGGGCATCGCCAAAGCGAGCCTGTACAAGCACTTCACATCGAAGGAAGAACTCGCCGCTGCAGCGATGATTCGGGTGTTGGATCGGGCCCTGGCATTCTTCACTTCGCTGGAATCCCAAGCGAAGGCTGACGCGATCGACCATCTCAAGGCCGTTGCGCGCTGGACGATGCGGGTGCAGCTGGCGGGTGAGATGCCTTCGCTGCCGGCGCAGAACTCGAGCCTGCGCGCAACTTTGACCGCCAATCGGAATTACCTCGACGGGCTGATCAAGGTGAGTGAAAAGCTAGGCGCCTGGATCACCGCAGCCCAGAAGAGCGGGCACCTGAACCGAAAGCTGCCTCCCGAGGTGATCCTCTACACCCTGTTCGCGCGCGCCTGCGACCCCGTGCTCGGCCTGCTCAAATCGAGTGGTAACCACACCGACGATCAGATCATCGAGATGCTGCTCTCGATCTGCTTCGACGGCTTGGCCGGTGCGAGACGCCTCAAACTGGCCTGACGCTCAGCTGATCGACTACGAGGTCGAACGGCACTTCTGGCCGGCGTGCGGCACACGCTGGTGGTCGTGCTGGGCGGCCAGATCGATCTGGATGCGGCCGCTTTCGAAGCCTTCGACCCCACGCAAGACTTCGGTCTGGATGGCCGAAGTCACCGAAGAGTCGTCTCATGTCTGGCCGGGCAAGCCCGCGCATCGCACCGTTCCCGGCCGCGTCGTCAGGGCGTGAGCACCACCTTGATCGCCTCGCTCGCCTGGATCTGGGTCGCGTCGGCCAGGCGCGCATCTTCCAGCGCGAAGCGGTGAGTGATCAGCGGCTTGCGGTCCACCTGACCTGAGCCGATCAGTGCCAGGGCCTGCGCAAACTCGGGCTGCGTGCCCGGATGCACTGAACCACGCCCAGCCCGATAATGCCGGCCCCCATGACCACCAGGGACTGGTCGTCGCGGGGACCGTGGGAGACGGTGGCTTTCATCGGAGGGTCCGAGAGAGGCGATCGGGCTTTACTTGGCGCGACGATGCAGCGCGCTGAGCTTGCCAGCACGCAGCACACCGACGGGGACCGCGAAGAACATCTGAGCGCCGGTGCTGCTGATCAGGGCGCAATGGGATCAGGAACCTGCGGCATAGATGTCGCTGACTCTTCTCCCGAAGCTGACCAATGCCCGCTTCAAGCACTGCGTCGAGTTGGGCCAGGCCACGCACACGGACGTCATGAATCGCATGAACCTTTTCCGGGAGGTGCAGCTATTCCTGGATGAAGCGCATCGCCCGCCTCTGTGACCCTCGCTCCACGCAGCGAATCCGCAATCACGGCGAGCGCGTCGGCCAGTCGTCGCACTGTCTGCGGCGGTGGCAGTGGCAGCCGCAGGCTGCCCGCGCCGGTCACCGGGTCGCGCTCGATCCAGGGATGCAACCCGGCCTCGGCATTACCGG
>JAYVOV010000662.1:0-12156 GCA_043757735.1 Burkholderiaceae bacterium | reverse complement strand
CCATCTTGGCGTACTCGCTGATCAGCTCGCCACGGATCACCGCCGGCGTGACGATGGCCGAGCCGGTGGCAAACCGGGTGCCGTCGTTGGCCAGTTTGTGGCGGGGGTACTTGCTGGTGATGATGGCTTTGAGGCGGCGCAGCACGTAGGCCGACAGGTGCAGGATTTCGCTGTCCAGGTAGGAGGTGTCCGGCACCGCGAAGGTGTTTTTCTGGTACGTGGTGATGGCCCGCTCGACACGCAGCGCTCCGGTGGTGACGTAGCTGGTGGCGATGCCGTAGGTCAGCAGGCTCTGGCGCTCGGTGAACAAAAACTTCTTTCCGGCACGCGGCACCAGCATGCCGGTGAGCACGCCGGTCTGCGTGGGCCGGGCGCAGTCGGCGTTGATGAACACGGCATTGCGCGCGGCGTAGGCGGCGGCGTATTCGTAGGCCGGGTTCGGGCAGTCGGCATCGACGGCTGCGATGGTGTGGTGCTGGTCGTTGCGCAGGCCGCCTGCCGTCACCAGGGCGCCCAGGGTGCCGCGCTGTGCCGAATAGACGTGTCCATAGATCTGGCGGCTCCAGGACCAGCGGCCGGTGGTGTCGTTCATCTCTGCGGCAAAGGCGTCCAGGCTTGTGCTGTCGGTATAGGGATGCAAGACAAAGTCATACTCATCGTCGCCCATGGCCGCGATGATGGGCGTCAGCACCGGGTTGGTGGTGCCGCCGGTCAGGGTGGCGGCATAGGTCAGCACAACGCCGCCAGGCAGCGACTCGCCGCCAGCCGAGCCGGCAAAGCTGTCCACCAGCGTGATGTCGTTGCCGGTGGGGCCTTTCCACTTCGTTGTCAGCGTGACGACGCCCAGGGCGGAGGCTGCGGTAACCGGCAGATCGGCCACGGCGGCGATGGCAGTGACGATGCTGCTCGCCACCACGGTGGCCGTATCACCCAGCAGCACGGGCACCAGCACGCGCTGGCCTGCCACGTACAGGGCAATGGTGCCGGCGCCGGTGGCGGTGCCCACCACGGTGACGGTGCCGGTGGCGGCGACGCCGGCACCGGCGTCGGCCACGGCCATGCACCAGAGTTCGCCAAAGTTGTCATTGGCTCGGTACTTTTCCACCATCCGCGCCAGCATGCTGCCGCGGCCAAACAGGCCGATGGCTTTAGCTACGGAGGCGACGATGTAGGGCACATTCACCAGCGCGGTGCCGGCGGCAAGCTTTTGACCGATGGCCAGCGCACGACGGATGCCAGTGCCCTGGCCATTGGCCTGGCTGTTGTCCATCTCGGCGTAAAAGAGGGGCACCCGCAGTTGCTGGGGGATGTTGTTAAACGGTACAGGCATGACGTTCTCCAGAAATAAAAAAGCCCGCTCAGTGGCGGGCTATCGGGGTTGATCGGGTGGCAGTGGGCCGGGCTTATTTGCTGACTTTGACGGGTGCAGGTGCTGGCACGGGTGCAGGCGTCTGCACCACCTCGACATCCTGGTCCTGCACGCGCTTGTGCCAGTAGGTGGTGGGCTCGACCTCGCGGCCCTCGGCGGCCAGGAGGCCGCCACGTTCTGGATCTGGCACGCTGAGGCCGGCCGCTGGTTTGACAAACATGGTGTTTTACTCCTATGGGTTGAGGTTGGTTGCTCTGACTTGAAACTCGATCCGGCCGTCTGGACCGGGTGATGGCTGCGCGATGGGCTCGATCACGTCGACATTGACGTGCACGGTGTTCAGCTTGGGCAGGGCCGCGATCATGCCTTCTTCCCATCCGTCGCTTGGGCCGATCTCCATGGGGGCGCCGAACTCGAAGCGATACCACATCCGGGCGCGATCGAGCTGCAGCAGGCTTCCACCTTCGTAGCTGATGCCGTCGTAGTGGGCCTCCGGCCGCCAGCCGAGCAGTGCCTTCCAGATCTCGGCCCGCAAGTCATGCAGGGCGGTGGCCGATGCCTGGCCGCGCTCGTCGAGCTTGTTGTCCAGGGCGACCACCACCGCGAAGCTTTCGACCAGCTCCTGGCGCACGGCGTTGCCGCTCTTCGCGGGGCCTGGGCTGTCTTCCAGCGGGATAACGTAGGCACTGGGCACGGGCAGTGCCACCGTCTCGGGCACCATCTTGAACTCTGCCGCTCCTGCGATGCGGGGCAAGGCAGGTGCGGCAGCAGCAAATGATGGGCAGTAGGCCCGCAGCTGCGCAATAACCAGGTTGAGCTTCATGGTCAGCGTGGCTTCAGGTTGTTGCGCAGGGCCGAGTAAATGGCGGCCTGGGCAGCGACGCGGCGCTGGCCCAGGGCGTCGGTCATGTAGTTATCACGCTTGGCCAGGCCACGGCTGGTGCCGTAGTACAAAAAAGCCGGGTAAAAAACTTTCATTTCGCTGGTTTTGTACGGAGCGATCTTTGTCCAAAAACCGCCCGATGCGACCTTGACTTTGATCGAACGCATGAGCGTGCCGGATACGCGCCCGGGCATCTGGCCAGGGCCGGAGATTGCGCGCCTGGCGACCAGGCGGCGGGCCAGCTTGCGGATCTCGCCGCCCTGCTGGCGCAGCACCTTGCGAATGGCTTTTTTGTCGAAGTCGATCCGGTTATGACCCGCGACATTGACGCTGACCTGAACGCCGCTCATGCAATAGCTCCCAGTTGCTCAAGATCCATGATGCAAAACTCCTTGCGGCCGGCCAGGTCGGTGACCCGGCGCACCCGGTAGCGCATGCCTTCATGTTCGACCACGTGGTCGCGGGTGATCAGCAGCGCGTTGATGGTGGACGTGCGCCAGGTCGCCAGGCGGTGCGTCATGCCGGGCTCGATCTGCTGCGTTCCGTAGAACAGCGCGGTGCCGGCCGGGTCGATGCGCGCCCAGGCATCCTGGCCCGCGTCAAAGGTTTGGTTGATGGCAAAAGCCGCGTTGGCCGCGTCTGTCCATTTGCGGACCTTGACCAGGCGGTCGAGCTCGCCAATGTCCGGCGCTTTCACAGGGGCAACCTTACGCGGTGCGGCCACAGCAGGTTGTCCACAGCCTGATTTTTGTAAAGCTGCACCTCGGACTGAGCCTGTGGGTTGCGCACCAGGTCGGCAATCATCAGCAGCATGGCCGACTTGACCGTGCCTGGCAGCGTGGCCACGGTGTAGCCGCAGGTCAGGCGTACCACGACCGGCGCGGTGGCCACCAGGCTTAAGGTGCGGTCGTTAAGCGCGGGCAGCGGCAGCACGGGCACGCCGGCAGCGGTGACAGACACCAAAGTGGTCACGTCAAAGTCAAACGTCACGGCACCTTGCCAGGTGGCGAAGGTGTACTCCAGCGTTTGCTCGCCAACCGGGTAACCCAGGAAGGCCTGGGCGAAGTCGCGGGCGGCCGCAATGGCGTCGGTCACGTCAGCGTCGCGGTCGGCGCCAGTGATCTTGCACTGGAGCTTGGCGCGCGGCAGATCGATGACTTGGACTGCTGCGGTGATGATTTTGGGGTTCATGTATTTTTGCTGTTGGCTTGTGAAAGCGGACCGTGATCAACTTTCACAAGGGCTCGCGCTGGCGAGCCTTGTGGGTGCTTACAGAACGTCGTTTGCCTTGGGCTTGTTCTGGTCGAGCGTCAGCGCGTAGGCCACGGCGCTTTTGTCGCTGTCGGCCAGGCCGGCGTCTTCGGCGGCCTTCAGGTCGGCACCGTCAAGTTCGACTACGTCGTTGGGCTTGCCATGCTGACAATCGACCAGCACACGCACCTGGGTCTTTTCTAAAACAATGGGGGTTTTCATGATTAACTCCTGAGAATGTTGGAAAAAAGACAGGGCACCGAAGCGCCCTGTCAATGGCTCCTGCTACGAAACAGGTGGTGCCGCCGCTTAGGTAGCGGAGTGCTGGTACAGCTTGACGGAATTCACGTCCATCAAGTTGCCACCGGCGCGAGCCCAGGCCAGGAAGCCGATCTGGCCCTTGCTGACGTAGGCGCTGTCGTCAAAACGGAACATCGTCACGTCCATCGCATCGCGAATCAGGTACTGATTCAAATTGCCGAAAGCCATGGTTTTGGCATTGGCGGCCGGCGCGGCGATGTCGTTGTTGATGTTGACCGGGTAGCCCAGCAGCAGGTCGGGCGTTTTGGCGCTGGCCCCTTCGTCGTAGCTGGGCGTCCAGATCGGGCGGCCGGCGCTGTCCTTGAGCTTGCGGACCACCTTGCGCATGGCCTGCGCGAACATCCAGCCAGGCTGGGTTGCGGGCGTGCCGGCATCGACAGGAGGGCTGTCGAGGTAGGCCGCGTCGAGCGAATCCACCATATCGACAAGATCGTCATACACGACGGTGGTGGTCTGGCCGACAACGCCGACCTTGCCTACGCCTGCCGCTGTAAACAAGCCCATTGGCTGCGCCGTGCCGGTACCCGTTGTGAAAAAGGCATTCTGCGCGCGGCCGATGCGGTCGCGCATGCGCTTCTGAATCATGGCCACGATGTCGATGCTGCTGTCCTGCAGCAGCTCGATCGGCACGCCGAACGTCTTGGAGCCGAACTTGAACACGTTCAGCGCGCGGGTACCAAAGACCGCATCGGCGGCTGTTGCTGCAGCGTTCTGCGCCACCAACTCACCCACTTCGGTTGTGCCGTCGCTGGTGGGGTAGCCCAGGTCCACGCCACTGGCCGTGGTGATCTGGGCGGCGACGCGGCGCATGAAGCCGTAGGCCTTGAGCAGGTCGATCAGCGAGCTGGCCACCAAAGGCTGCACGGTGAAACCGCCCTCACTCCCGGTGGTGGTGCTCATGGTGTTGCGCACCATGAGCGATTCTTCTTGCGTCAGCTCGCGCCCGCTTTTGCGCATGAACAGCTCCAGGCCCTGCTGCAGTTGCGTCTTCTTGGCGCCGGGCTCGTTCTTGACAACATCGTTGAAGGTTTTGTCGGCCTCCATGTTCAGCACGCGCTGGTGGGCATCGATTTGCGACTGCACGCGCTCGGCTTCTTCCATGGTGCCGTCAAACTTCGTCTGGTCTTCTTTCGACCAGACGATGCTGCCCTTGTCAGTCAGTTGGGCCTTGGCGGTTTTGTTCAGAGCGGAGAGACGCTCCCGGAGTTCTTGGATGCTCATGTCAGTTTCCTTTGAGGTGGTTGAGCTAAAAAAAAGCCACCCGGGTGGGTGGCCGTTTCGCTGATGACGGAAGCGTCAGGCGATCTGCAAGACCTGCAGCCGGCGCTCGTTTTGGGCGCGCTGGGCTGCATAGTCGGGTTCGTTGGCGGGTGCAGGCGTCTGCACCAGCAGCGCCTCCGGGGTTTTGTCGTAAGCGGCCAGGTTCCATTTGCGGCCGGCGTCGGAGTTGCTGGCCTTGTCGGGTAGCGTGGCCAGGCGGTTGGCGAAACCGTGCGTGACGGCTTCTTCGGCAGAGAACCACGTCTCGGCGTCCATCCAGTCGGCGAGCTGCTTGGCGTCCAGGCCGGTGCGGCGGGCGTAGTCGGCGACGATCGCGGCGTCCACCTTGTCCAGCAGGTCGGCCGTCTTGCGCATCTCGTGCCGGTTGCCCATGGCCAGCGTCCAGCCGTTGTGGATCATGTACATGCCGCCTTCGGAGATCTCCACTTCATCAGCCGCGTCGGCGACGGTGGTGGCGGCACTGGCGGCCAGGCCGTCAATGTGGGCAATGCTCTTGCCCTTGAACTGCTGGATGGCGGTGCGGATGGCGCGGCCCTCGAACACGTCGCCGCCCGGACTGTTAATGCGCAGGTGCAGCGTGGTGGCCGGGTCTAGCGCGGCGATGGCCGGTGCGATCTGCAGGGCCGACACACCCCACCAGGCGTCGATCACGTCATAGATGTAGAGCGTGGCCTCGGCCTGGTCTTCGGAGCGCACCAGGCTGGCGGGCTGGCGGGCCTGGTTTGCGTTTTGCTGCAGCAGTTGCAGGAGTTTGTTGAGCTTCATGGTTGCGTGCCTTCGGGTTTGTTGGTCGGTTTGTCCGGCGGGAAATAGGCCTCTGCGGCCTTGCCACCCAGCGGTGGCAGGTTCTTGAGCTTGCGGACTTCGTCGACCGGCATCCATCCTGGGCCGGTGCCTGGCCCGCCAATGGCAGCGCGAAAATAATCGGCCTGCCCCTTGCTGTCGCCTTCGAGCAGCGCATCGCGGTTGAACTCGACAAAGTACTTGGCCGTCCGAAACAGCTTGCGGTTGATTTCCTGCTCGATGCGCACCAGGTGGCTTTGCAGAGAGAACGTGACAAAGGCGCGGCTCATGGCCTCGATACCGCTGCCCCAGCTGGTACTTGCGCTGGTCTCGCCGATCATGTGCGGCGGCACACCGAAAGCGCGGGCGATGTCGATCACCTGGAATTTGCGTGCTTCGAGCAGCTGCGAATCTTCTGCCGACAAACTCAGGTTACTGGCCTTCAAACCCTCGGTGAGCACCAGCGGCAAGCTGTGGGCGTTTTCCACGCCGCTGTACTTGGCCGCGAAGGCCTCTCGCAGATCCGTGATGGCCTTCGGGCTCATGGACTTGTCGCTCTGCAGCACGATGGAAGGATGCGCGCCGCCGGCAAAGAAGCGCCCGCTGTATTCGTCCATGGCGATCGCATTGCCGGCGGCGTTGCGGGCCGCCCACTGAATCACGCTCATGCTGCGCAAGCCGTTGAAGCCAAAGCACGGGAAGTGCAGCATGTCATCCTGGTCGGCGCCCCAGGTGTCAACGTCCTGAATGTCGTACCGCAGGCGGTCGCTGTCGGCTGTTTTGACGCGGCGCACGTTCACCGCGGTGTGCGGCAAGGGAATGAATTCCTTGATATCGCCCATGCGGTTGCGCGCAATGTAAGCGAAACCATCGCCGCGCAGTTGCTGGTGCGTGGACATGTTCTCCCAAAAGCTGGCAGCGCTGAAGCGGGCGGTCGGCTGCTCGTTCAACAGCCACCAGTACGGCGCGTTCTCTGTCCGCTTGCGGCCATCGGCGGTGCGCTCATACTGGTGCAGGGGCAGCGATGCAATGGCCCCGGCGATCAGTCGGACGCACGCGAACACGGCCGACACGCGCATGGCTGACTCAGCCGTGACTTGCACGCCAGCCGCAGCCCGGTTGGTGCCGAACAGTGAGAGCATGCCGGCGTTGTCGCTTCCGATCACCACGGCGCTGTCCGTCACGTCGTTGCGCATCTGGCCAGCGCGCCCGGCCTCGCGTTCGGCCCGCCAGTTCGTGAGGATGCTGGAGCCAGGCACGGCCGCGCGGCTGCGAGCGGCATCCCAGGTAGCTGCTGCGTTCATAGTTGCACAAATCCTTGTTCGATTTCGTTGCTCGGGTTGAGCTGCAAGGCCCGGCCCAGCGCCATCAACATGGCCATCGGTCCGTCAATCTTGTTTTCGGCTCGCTCTTTGGTGGGGGCGCGCAGCTCGTTGAACTTGCTGACCTTGACCACCAGGTTGCTGACCATCCAGGTCATCACGGGATTTCCGTCGAACTTCAGTTTTTTCTCTAACACCAGGTTCTCGACCTGGATCAACGGCGGCGTAAAAAACAGCGAGCGCTGCGTGATCTCGACCAGCGGCAGGCCCTCTTCAATCAACTTGCCGGCAAAGTACATACTCAGCGCCGGGTCAAAGGCAATTTCCTGCACGTTGAACATGCGGCAGTAGCTGCGCATGTCTTCGGCCAGCACATCAAAGTCGGTAATGTCACCATCGGTCACGATCACATGCCCGGCCCGCGCCCAACCGCTCAAGTGGGCGTTGCCGCTTTCCTGCACCGCCAGCTCGTTTAAATACAGCCTGGTGAACACGTGCCAGACGCCTTCACGCTCGAACACCAGGCACAGCGCGGCAAAGTCTTTCTTTTGCGCCAGATCCAGGCCCATCCAGCATTTCTCGCCGGCGAAGTCGGGCAGGTGCATGGTCGAGTCGGCGCACTTGGCCCAGGCCAACATATCCATCCAGGCGCTCTCGCCATTGACCCAGACATTGAGCCGCTTCGTGAAAAAGTTGTTGCGGCTACTCTCACTGTTTTCAGCGTTGCGGCTGGCTGCTTCCATGTCGTCGCGCAGCACGCTGACCAGCCAATTCGGGTTCGCTTTGGCCCAGCTCGATTCGACAAACGGGTTGTCGCCTTCGTCGATGCTGTAGATGATCCCGACGGCGCTGTGGTCATCGATCACACCTTCCAGAACTTTTGTCAAATACGTGCGGCGCTCGTAGCAAATGCCGCTCAAATCGGTCCCGGCCGTGGTGATGTTCCACAGCAAACTCTGTTCGCGTGCACCACGGGCGGTGTCAATCACGTCATACACGGCCCGCGTTTTGTGCGCATGCAGCTCATCAAGCACAGTGAAGTGCACGTTCAGCCCGTCGAGCGTGCTGCCTTCGGCGGCCAACGGCTTAAAGGCGCTGGCGGTTTCGCGCACCGTCAACGCATGCTGCAAGATGGCCAGGCCCAGATCACGCAAGCCGGGCGAACGCTCGGCCATCGCTTTTGCGTCGTCGAACACGATGCGCGCCTGGTCTTTGGTGGTGGCCGCGCTGTAGATCTCGGCGCCCTGCTCGCCATCGGCCGTCAGCATGTACAGCGCCACGCCGCTGCTCAGTGTTGACTTGGCGTTCTTGCGCGGGATCTCCAGGTACACGTCGCGGAAGCGGCGCAGGCCGGTGTCCTTGTGCACCCAGCCGAAAATCGTTGTCAAAATGAACGACTGCCACGGCTCCAGCTCAATCAGCCTGCAGTCGCGCGCCCACTTGCCCTTGATGTGCGGCAGCAGCTCTATGAATCGGCACGGCCTGACGGCGGTAGCTTCGTCAAAAATCCACGGCCATTCATCAGATACAGGCCGCGCCAGATCCTCAACCTGCCGCTGCACCGCCAATTTCACCCACTTACAGGCGGGAGTCGTGCCATCAAGCACCGCGCGCACGTAGGCCTGCGCGGCTTCGATATGGTTTGTCACCGGACTACCGCAAACGCCCCGAAACCTTGCGCCGACGGTTTGGCTTCAACACCCGGTAATTCCTGCTGCAGGTAATTCGACGGCTGCACCCTGGCCCGCGCCGCAGGGCTCAAGCCGAAGTGCATCAGGTAGCGGTTGACTTGCTCGCGATGCGACTTGATCAGCTGCACCAGCACGCTCTGCTGGGCATAGCCGCTGGGAGTGATCGCATGGCTGGCCTGGTAAACCGCGTCTGCGTATTTCATACCGCCGGCCACCAGCAGATCGGCCTGGCCATTGAACGCTGTTTCCAGTTCCGCCATGCGTCCAACTGCCTGGCAGTACAGGCCGAGCGCGGCGCGATCCAGGCCGCTGACCAGTCCCAACTCTTCGAGCAGCGGCGTGATGCGCTTCCATTCCTTGCGCGCCTCAAGGCCAAGGTGCTTCGGCATCGACGGCACTTCGACGCGCGGGTTCACGCCGTCCGACAAATCCAGCGCGCGCTTGCCCGGGTTGCCTTCCAGCAGCTTCAGGGCGGCAGGCTTCGGCAGTGGTCCGCGTGATCCGGTCATTCTTAAAATCCTTTCGTCTGGCGTCGAGGGGTACCCCTCCCCCCGAAACCCGCGCACGTAAAAATCAAGGCGGGCGATCAGTTTCCGGGGTAGGGTTGCAGACTTTGACCCTCCCCCTCCCCTGGCCTATTGTCGGCGGGAGCGGGCAGACTCTTGCAGACTCTTCGCCTCATGACACTCAAAGCACAAGCCTTGCGTGTTGCTGTCATCGTCAGCGCCGCCCTCGAACAGCGGCTTGATGTGATCGCGCTGCGTCGCCACCGTGGTGCGCCCCGCCTCTTCACACGTGACACACAGCGGGCTACGCTGAAACAACGCGGCCCGCATCGCTTGCAGCCGCCTGCCGGTTATGCGCTTCGTCTCTGTCACCTTCGTTACCCAAGCAGCGCGCGGGTGCTTGGCACAGCGCCCCGACCCATCGCGCACCAGAGCACTACAGCCGGGCTGGGTGCAGGGTCGAGGGGCAGAGAATGGCATGAAAAACCCCGTCAAGTGCGACCTTGCGGGGTTGTTTTGGTTTGCTGGGCGTTCGTTGAAAACAGCTTGCCTGAAATGTACCGGGAAAGTACATGTAGTAAAACTACTTTCGACCGGCCTTCAAGGCGTCCCGCATGGCTTTGTGCCGCTCTGCACGCTGGATGAACCACACGGACAGCGCCAGGTCGGCCTGCTCCAGCTGCGCCTTGATCGTTGACTCGGCCTTGCCCAGGGTGCGAGCGGTGCCGATGATGCCCCGGTCTTCCAGGTAAATGCACACCAGGCAGTCGTGCAGATGCGATCGGCCCGGCTTCAGGGACTCGACGGCCTGGTCAGTGACGGATGCGTCGACCTCGTCGATCGGAATCACTGACTCCCGATAGCGGGTGCTGTCAGCGTCACCCAGGAAGGACGACTGCGACGCGAAGCCCAGGCCACCGCCGGCCTCGCGGGCCTTGAACAGAGCCCAATTCTCAAGGCGCTGCTTCACCCATTCAATGCGTGCCATGCGTTCCTTTCGGGTTGCTTGGGAAGATACAGACGTATGTACAACCCCACTGCACCATATTGGCGGCGACTTCGTCCATCACGGGATGGTTAAAGGGCGTGCCGACGACGCGGCCACGCTCCAGCGCATAAAAGCAATTCTGCTCGCCACGCAGCGCACGGCGTACCAGGCTGAAGGTGTCCGACTCACCCGCATCTGCTCGCGCCTGGATCGACTTGTAAGTCTCCGGCGTGTGCCCCTTGATCTCTTCGATCTTCGCGGCCACCCGCTGCCTCATGTGTTCGTCGTTTGTCATTGCAGGCCCTTTCAGTCCGTCCATCCGTCCAGTTAAATACATAGATCTAATACACACACACAATCACTCGCGGGCGCGCAGGCGGGCGCACCCCCGCACCTCATGCGCCCACATTGGGAGATCGCGCGGTTCAGACAATGCAGCGGCTTCAACCCGGGTATTCACTGAATCACCCTGTCGGCGCACTCCATGCCAAACACTGGACGGCTGGACGGCAGCGCCCGCAAGCACTGCCCCCAAGCCACCAGCCCGGCGCGATCTACTGCTGCTAAGTCATAGGCCCATGCAACGACTTCCCCGCTGCCGCCCCACAATGCACGCTGCCAGTCTTGCGTCTTGCGTGTCCTGTGGTGTGGTGCGTTTGTTGCCCGTCGACCTTTTCGGCCGCACCTGGCCCTCGCTGGTCAAAACGGCGCATCATCGTCTTCCTGTTTTACAAACTGCCCCACCGGTGTCAGGCGGGATTCCTCGGCTGGCACCTCTGCGGGCACCTCTGTCTTTTCGGGCGCGTCTGCGCCCTCTTCCTCAATCTCTGGCGGCCACTTCGCGGGCTGCGTATAGCCTCGGCGGCGCTGGCCCGTGCTCTCGCGGCCATAGACCCACCCGTTCGACTCCAGCCACCCCCGGATCTGGCTCTCCAGAAGGCTGCTCGACTTCGCAGCGTCGGCCCCCAAGGCCTGCACCAGGCGGTCCAGGGTGACGAACGTCGTCAGCTGATTCAGCTTGTTGGACACTTCGCCCTCCATAGCCTGCGCGCCTTGACGTGTCAGCAGCTCATACAAGCGGCTTTGCACAGCCGACTCGACCAGGCGCAGCTTTTGCTCTGGCTCGAAGTAAAGTTTTTCCTCTTCGCGCGTCGGCGCGATGACGGCGCCGGCCAGGTAGGCCGCATACGCCTCGGCAAAAAGCTGGTCCCGCCACTTCGCCAGCCATTCAAGATTGATCAGCTTCGCGATCCACACTGGCCAGAAGCGGCGATTGCCCGTCAGGTCATACAGGTACACCGTCTTATTCGTCGAGCAGAAGATCACACACTGGCGCGGGTGCGGCTGCACAAAGCGCCCATACGCGCCCCGAAAGCGGTCGATGGTCGAGCTGAAGAATCCCTTGACCTGCTCGCTGTCGGCCTTGCGCAGCGCCGTCAATTCGCTCAACTCATAACCCCAAAGGCCCTCCAGCTGCTCGAAGCCGTCTTTGCCGTTGCCTATGTCGAAGTGCGTATCGCTGAAAAACTCTGCCCCCACCAGCACCTTGACGAAGGTGCTTTTTCCGACACCCGTCAGGCCCTCAAAAACTGGCGAGTAGTCAAACTTGCAGCCCGGCTTCATGACCCGCGCCACCAGGCCGAGCAGCACAAAACGACCGACCAGCTCCAGGTACTTGCGTCGCTTCGGTTTCAGCTCGGCCGGATCCATGCCCAGGACGTGGATAAACCACTTGTCCAGGCGCGGCTTGCCGTCGTGCTG
>JAYVOV010000661.1:0-3254 GCA_043757735.1 Burkholderiaceae bacterium | reverse complement strand
TTCATGGGCGCGATACGGTCAAAATAGAGCCTGCCAGTTTCGTTGTCAAACGCAACTAAATGTGCGGCCAGATATCCGATCTTCCGGCGCGGCCGCTGAGGTCACTGCGCGCCAATTTCTTTGACAGCCCGCTGGATTGCCATCCGGTCCAAAGAACGCATCGGCAACGCGAGCATCAATTCGATTCGACGCTTCAAGACGAGGGCCGTGTCCCAGAAAACCTTCGCCTTTTGAGCGTCGGTGCCTTCGAATACGCCCGGGTCGGCGACGCCCCAGTGCGCTGTCATCGGCTGCCCCGGCCAGACCGGGCAGACTTCACCGGCCGCGGTGTCGCAGACGGTGAACACGAAGTCCAATTCAGGCGCATCGGGCGCGGCAAACTCTTTCCAGTCCTTGCTCCGATACCCGTTCGGCGCGATATGCATGGCTGTCAAGATCTCGAGCGCGACAGGGTGAACGATTCCCGCAGGATGACTGCCGGCCGAGAAGGCCTTGAAGCGGCCTGCACCGATGCTGTTCAGCAATCCCTCAGCCATGATCGATCGGGCGGAGTTGTGGGTGCAGATGAATAGAACCTGGTAGACCTTGTCGCTCATGCTGGTGCTCCTTGGACGGTTTGGGAATACGGGGTTCAGCAGGTGGCAGCGCGCGGTGGCCATACCTTGCATCCGCCCATGCCCTTAGCCGCGCCTGCGCTCTGGCAGGAATGATTCATCAGCGCCCGCAGTCCTTGCGTCATCGATTGCGAACAACCGGCAGCGCGAGGGTGATGAGCCAGCAGGCGATCAGCAGGATGGCCGAACCGCTCAATGAAAAGAGCAGGCCGCCCGACTGGTACAGCAGGCCCGAAAGCAGGGTCCCGGCAAAGCGGCCGAGCGCATTGGCGGCGTAGTAGAAGCCCACGTCTTCGGCCGCTTTCTCCGAGCCGGCGTACGCGAGGATGAGATAGGAGTGCGCCGACGAGTTGACCGCGAAAGCGACGCCGAACAGCACGAGGCCAGCGACCACCACCCATTCGAGCTGCGGCGGCCTCATGGCCACAATGATCGCCAGCCCGATCGGGACCACTGCCAGCATCGCCGACCAGAGCCGAGCGGCTGGCACTTCGGTGCTCAGGCCATCCTCGCTGCGGCGCACGAGGACAGGGGCGAGCGCCTGCACGAGGCCGTAGCCGATGGTCCAGAGCGCGAGGAAACCACCGACCATCGTGAAGGTCCAGCCCGACGCATAGAGGAACACCGGCACACCGACTACGAACCAGACATCGCGTGCACTGAAGAGGGCGACGCGAGCGGCCGCCAGAAGATTGATGCCCCGGTTCTTGGCGAAAAGCTCTTTGGCCGATCGCGAGGCCTTGCTCTTGCCGATCAACGGCGGCACGAAAGCCACCACTCCGGCCAGCACAATGGCGAGCAGGCCGGCCATCGTCCACAAAGCGACCTGGAACCCCAGCCGGTCGAGCAGCAGCCCGCCGAGGAAAAAGCCCACGCCCTTCATCGCGTTCTTGCTGCCGGTGAAAAAAGCCACCCATCTGAAGAGCTGTCCCGAGGCCGCACCGGCGGTGAGCTTGATGGCTGACTTGCTGGCCGTCTTGGTGAGGTCCTTGGCCACACCGCAGACGCCCTGCGACAACACCACCCAGGTGACCGACATCGTCACGGTCCAGTGGGGCGACAACTGCGACAGGAGCAAGAAGCCGACGATCTGCGTCGCCAGGCCCACCGAGAGCATGCGTGCAATGCCGAACCGCGTGGCCAGCCAGCCACCGATCAGGTTGGCCAGCACGCCGGCGGCCTCATACAGCAGAAACAGGAAAGCGAGTGTGAAGGGCGAATAGCCCAGCCGATAGAAATGCAGCAGCACCAGCATGCGCAGGGCGCCGTCGGTGAGCGTGAAGCCCCAGTACGCGGCGGTGACAATCGCGTAGTTGCGTGCACCGTTCGGCGCGGGCGCGGGCGCCGCAGCCGCAGCCGCAGCTGCGGCTGCGCCTGGCGATTGGACGGGCTTGGTCATGCTGGTCAGATTCCCTGGCTTCGCACATGGCAGGCCAGATCGACCATTCGACAGGCGTAGCCCATCTCGTTGTCGTACCAGGCGTAGACCTTGAGCATCGTGCCGTCGGTGACCAGTGTCGACAGCGCGTCGACGACAGCGCTGCGGGTTTCTCCAGCGTAGTCGGCGCTGACCAGAGGGCGCTCTTCGTAGCCGAGAATGCCGGCCAGAACGCCCTTGGCCGCCGCTGCAAACAGGCGGTTCACTTCCTCAGCCGTGGTGGCGCGCTCGAGTTCAAACACGCAGTCGGTGAGCGACGCGTTGAGCACCGGCGCGCGGACCGCGTGTCCGTTGAGCTTGCCCTTCAATTCTGGATAGATGAGCGCGATCGCGGTGGCGCTGCCGGTGGTGGTCGGCGCCAGGCTGAGCATGGCGCTGCGTGCCCGGCGCAAGTCTTTGTGCGGCGCGTCGACCATCAGATTGGTGTTGGTCGGGTCATGAATAGTGGTGATCTGGCCGTGCCGAACGCCCAGAGCCTCGTGTACTACCTTCACCACTGGCGCCAGACAGTTGGTGGTGCATGACGCAGCGGTGACGATCCGGTGCACTGCCGCGTCGTAAAGGTGGTGATTGACGCCAACGACGATGTTGAGCACGTCACCCACCTTGACCGGCGCGGCAACGATCACGCGTCTGGCGCCGCGTGCGAGGTGGCCTGCCAGGGTTGCGGGAGTGAGGAATTTTCCGGTGCATTCCAGGACGAGATCGACACCCAGCTCGCCCCAGGGGATGTCAGTGGCATGGGCATGGGAAGAAAAGGACAGTTCGCGCTCGGCGATGCGGATGGCGTTCTCACCGTTGGCCGCGATGTCGGCTTGCCATCGGCCTTGCACGCTGTCGAAGGCCAGCAGGTGCGCGGTGGCCGCGGCGCCGCCGTTGAGCTCGTTGAGGTGGACGACCTCCAGACGATTGTCTGCGCGCGGATCGTCCCTGGGGCGTTGTGCGGCGCCCAGTGCAGCCCGCAAGGCCAGGCGGCCGATGCGGCCCATTCCGTTGATGCCGACTCTCATGGGGAATTTTCCAGTTTGGTTGAAGTAAGATAATTAGATGATTCTAGGATAATCGAATAATAAGGGCCGCAGATGACCGTTCAATGACAAATCCTGCGATCTGGCGGTCGGATTTGGCCTTCGTCTCGCCGGTGGCCCTACCGGCGAATCTGTCGTTCGTCTCGTTACTGTCTGCCGGGTCGCTCGATGCGG
>JAYVOV010000660.1:0-3279 GCA_043757735.1 Burkholderiaceae bacterium | reverse complement strand
CTTCCGGCCCGGGCGCATCGCGCCTCTCCTGTCATCTCATTCAAATGTCGCGCACCTCGAAAGATGCGCGCTTGCCCGAGGTATCGCTATGCCGCCGTCAGCGATTGTCCCATCCAAGATGCCACCCAAGATGCCAATTGAGAAATACCGCGCGTTCCCGCCGATTGATTTACCCGACCGCCGCTGGCCCTCGCGCGTCATCGTCAAGGCGCCGCTGTGGTGCAGCGTCGATCTGCGCGACGGCAACCAGGCACTGATCGAGCCGATGGACAGCGAGCGCAAGCTGGCCATGTTCATGCATCTGATCAAGCTGGGCTACAAGGAGATCGAGGTCGGGTTCCCGGCTGCATCGCAGACCGACTTCGATTTCGTGCGCAAGCTGATCGACGAAAATCTGATCCCGGACGATGTCACCCCGCAGGTGCTCGTTCAGGCGCGCGAAGAACTGATCGAACGCACTTTTGAATCGCTGGCGGGGGCCAAGCGGGCAATCGTGCACCTGTACAACTCCACCTCCACCGCGCAGCGCCGGGTGGTCTTCTGTCTTGATCGCGATGGGGTGAAAGACATCGCGGTGCAAGGCGCCAGGTGGGTCAAAGAGGCAGCGGCCAGGTATCCCGCCACCGACTGGACCTTCGAGTACTCGCCCGAGAGTTTCACCGGCACCGAACTGGACTACGCGGTTGAAGTCTGCGACGCCGTCGGCGACATCTTGCAGCCCACGCCGCAGCACAAGATGATTGTGAACCTGCCTGCCACTGTCGAACACAGCACGCCCAACGTGTATGCCGACATGATCGAGTGGATGCACCGGCGCCTCAAATACCGCCAGTCGATCGTGCTGTCGGTGCATCCACACAACGACCGCGGCTGCGGTGTCGCCGCCGCCGAACTCGCGGTGATGGCCGGCGCCGACCGGGTCGAAGGCTGCCTGTTCGGCAATGGCGAACGCACCGGCAACGTCTGCCTGGTGACCCTCGCGATGAACCTCTACACCCAGGGAGTCGAACCCGGCATCAACTTTTCCGACATCAACGAGAGCATCCGGGTGTCTGAATTCTGCACGCAGCTGCCGGTCCATCCGCGCCATCCGTATGGCGGCGAACTGGTGTTCACGGCGTTCTCGGGATCGCATCAGGACGCGATCAAGAAGGGCCTGGCCGCGCGCAAGGTCGAGGGTGGATTCTGGGATGTCCCCTATCTGCCGATCGATCCCTCAGACCTCGGGCGCACCTACGACGCGATCATCCGGGTCAACAGCCAGTCCGGCAAAGGCGGCGTTGCGTATCTGCTCGAGCGCGACCATGGCTTGAACCTGCCCAGACTGCTGCAGGTGGAGTTCAGCCAGGTGATCCAGGGCATCACCGACAGCACCGGCAAGGAAGTCAGTTCCAAAGACATCCGGCAGGCCTTCGATCGCACCTACCTGGAAGGCAACGGGCCGCTGCAGTATGAAGACCATGCCCTCAGTCACGCCCGTGGCCAGAAAGACGCCGAGCGGATCAGCGCCTCGCTGGTCTACAACGGCAAACCGCTGGTGGTGAACGGCGGCGGCAACGGTCCGGTCGACGCAATGATGCGCGCTTTGCAGCAGGCGCTGGGCGTCGATGCCCATGTAATGAGCTATTCAGAGCACTCGCTGTCCACCGGTGAAGACTCGCGCGCGGTCGCTTATGTGCAGCTCAAGTTCGGCTGGGACCAGAGCACCTTTGGCGTGGGCATGGACGAGAACATTGTCACCGCGGCGCTCAAGGCCATCCTATCGGGCCTGAACCGGGGCATCGCGCTGGGCCTGATCGAACCCAAGGCGAGCTTCGATCAGCCGAAGGTGGCCAACCTGCGCTGAGCGCCAGCCAGTATTCAGGCGCTGGCTGCGTCCAGTTCAGCAACCGACTGCGCATCCAGCGCAAGCCGCATCCCGGCCAGCAAGGCCTGCAGCTGCTCGACGCTGGTTGCGCTCGCAATGGGCGCAGCGATGCCCGGTCGATCACGCAGCCAGGCGATCGCGACCGCCGTGTCAGTGGCTTTGCAACGCGCAGCCACACCGTCGAGCGCCGCGAGAATACGCAGGCCGCGCTCGTTTAAGTACGCGCCAGCACGCGCCGCGCGAGCGCGGCCCTGGAGATCTTCGGCCTTTCGGTACTTGCCCGACAGAAAACCCGCAGCCAGCGAATAGTATGGAATGACCGAAATGCCCTCGGCCACGCACAGCGGCTGCAGTTCGGCCTCATAACCGGCGCGGTCAGCCAGGTTGTAGCCCGGCTGCAGGGTTTCATAGCGCGGCAGACCCAGTCGCCTGGACACCGCCAGCGCTTCGGCCAGTCGTGCCGCGCTGTAGTTCGATGCACCGATAGCCCGGACCTTGCCGGCGCGAATCAGATCGGCGAAGGTTCCCAGGGTGTCTTCCAGGGGCGTGCTGGCGTCGTCGGTGTGGGCCTGATACAGGTCGATCCGATCGATGCCGAGGCGGCGCAGCGACGCATCGACCGCGCGGCGCAGATAGGCGGGCGCGAGCCCCTTGTTCTCGCCGCCCATGTCCATGCCGGCCTTGGTGGCCACCAGAACCTTGCTGCGATTGCCGGGCCGGGCCAGCCACTTGCCCAAAATGGTTTCAGACTCGCCGCCGCTGTGCCCCGGGACCCAGCGCGAATACACGTCGGCCGTGTCGACGAGATTGCCGCCGGCCTCGACGAAGGCATCGAGCAGCTCGAAGGATCGGGATTCATCGGCGGTCCAGCCGAAGACATTGCCGCCAAAAGCGAGCGGCGCCACTTTCAGGCCGCTGCGGCCGAGTTCGCGTGTTTGCATGGTGGATTTCCCGTGCGCCGGCAGGCGCGTTCAACGATCGAGGATCTGACTGAGGAAGCGCTGCGAGCGCTCATTCTCGGGTCTGCTGAAAAACGCGTCGGGCGTGTTCTGCTCGACGATCTCGCCCTCGTCCATGAAGATGACCCGATCGGCAACCGCACGCGCAAAGCCCATTTCATGGGTGACGCACAGCATCGTCATGCCTTCACGCGCCAGCATGATCATGGTGTCGAGCACCTCCTTGACCATTTCGGGATCGAGCGAGGAGGTCGGCTCATCAAACAGCATGATCGAGGGGTTCATGCACAAGGCGCGCGCGATCGCGACCCGCTGCTGCTGGCCGCCCGACAACTGCCCTGGGTACTTGTGCGCCTGCTCGCCGATGCGCACGCGTTCCAGGTACTTCATACCTTCGGCCTCGGCCTGCAGGCGCGGCATCTTGCGCACCCAGATCGGCGCCAGCGTGCAGTT
>JAYVOV010000659.1:0-3299 GCA_043757735.1 Burkholderiaceae bacterium | reverse complement strand
AAATTGTCGAGCCCGACCACTTCCTGACCATCGCGCAGCAGCGCTTCGAGCAGGTTGGACCCGATAAAACCCGCCACACCGGTGACGAGCCAGCGCGCCCGCTCAGGGCCTAGGATATTGCTGAAACTGATCATTCCTCAGAGCCGCCAGACGAGATAACCAGCCGCTTTGACCTCGACCGGATCGAACGCGCATTTCACGTCAGCCAGCAGCCCGCCAGGGCGCAGCTTGGCGCAAATGCCGGCCAGCCCCATCGTCTTGTATGCCTGATGAGACACGGCGGCCACCACGGCATCCGCCTGTGGCAGATCGTCCCACGGTGTCAGCGACACCCCGTACTCATGCCCCGCCTCATGGTTGTTGGCGATCGGGTCATGAATGAAGACTTTGGCCCCAAACGACTGCAGCTCGCGAATCACGTCGATGACCTTGCTGTTGCGCAGATCCGGCACGTCTTCCTTGAAGGTGAGCCCCAGCACGATCACCGGCGCGTCTTTCACATTGCGCCCGGCCTGAATGAGCTTCTTCACCACCTGCTCGGCCACGAACTTGCCCATGCCATCGTTGATGCGCCGGCCAGCCAGAATCACCTGCGGGTGATAGCCGAGCTGAACCGCCTTGTAGGTAAGGTAGTACGGGTCCACCCCGATGCAGTGCCCGCCCACCAGGCCAGGCCGAAAGGGCAGAAAATTCCACTTGGTGCCCGCCGCCTTCAGCACTTCGAGGGTGTCGATGCCGATGCGCTCGAAAATCAAAGACAGCTCGTTCATCAGCGCGATGTTCAGGTCACGCTGGGTGTTTTCGATCACCTTCGCGGCCTCGGCCACTTTGATGCTGCTGGCCCGATGCACGCCAGCGGTCACCACCGCGCTGTAGAGTTTGGCGACAGCGTCGAGCGTGGCCGCGTCGTCACCCGACACCACCTTGATGATGCGCGGCAGCGTGTGCTCTTTGTCGCCCGGGTTGATGCGCTCGGGCGAGTAGCCCACATGGAAATCTTCCATCCACTTCATGCCGGAGTGTTTCTCCAGCACGGGGATGCAGATCTCTTCGGTAGCGCCGGGATACACCGTGGATTCATAAACCACGATAGCACCGCGCTTCATGTGCGTGCCGACCGACCGGCTCGACGACACCAGCGGCGTAAAGTCAGGTCGATGCGCGTCGTCCACCGGCGTGGGCACGGCAACAATGTAGAAATCGGCCTCGGCCATCTCCGCCGGGTTGGCGGTGACTTTCAGGTACCGGGCGGCCTCAAACTGCTCGCGGGTGACTTCGCCGGTGGGATCGACATGGCGACGAAAGTTCGCCACCTTCTCTTCCGACAAGTCATAGCCAATGGTCGGGAAAACCTTGGCGAACTCAATCGCCAGGGGCAGCCCGACATAGCCAAGACCTACCACTGCAACTGTGGGCATCTTTGGTGCGTTCATCACGACTCTGTAAATGGAAAAGAGGAATTATTGGCTAGGCTAACTCGAAGCATGCAGGCGTTGAGAGACATTCTTCCTCTCGCAACACCCTCGCCGCCTATAATGTCGGGCTCCCGGCAACTGCCTCATCGTCCCCCTCACCATTCATGGTCTGCCGAATGATCCGCCGAACGGCGGGCCTCAGCCGTTCTACTGCCAGCGCCGCAGGCATGCACACCACAGACGTCCAACCCGCCCTCTGGTTTGCTGCCCTGTTGACAGCGGCTGCCCTGTTGACGGCGGCTGCCCTTTGCTCAGGCGCGGCGCACGCGGCTGCAGCAAACACCGTCGCTGCCGACACCACTCGCGAAGACGAACTGCGCCTGATGGTGGAACGCGGCACGCGCTTCGAACACGCCGAAGGCACCCACCGCGATTTCACCCGTGCCCATGACCTCTATTGTCGCGCTGCCCGTGAAGACTCGAGCCACGCCCTGGTGCGCCTGGGCTGGATGTACGCCAACGGCCGCGGCGTGCCCAGAGACGACTCCACCGCGCACAGCCTGTTCAAACGGGCAGGCGCGCTGGGCAACGACCTGGCCATCAGACTGGCCGGCGCCATCACCGGGCCAGACCAACGCCTGCCGGAATGCCTCACGGCCAAAGCCCCTCCTCCAGAGTTGCCCGAGCCCACGGTTTTCGAGCTGGCCGCGCCCGTTATCGCTGAAAGCACCGGGCCTACGCCGGTGGTTGCGGCACCGGCCGCGTTTCGGCCCGGCCCCAACTCGCCCGAACACAAAAAATGGGTGGCCTCGGCCCTGAAGATGGCCGGCGAATTCAAGCTCGACCCACGTCTGGTGTTCGCGCTGATCCGCGCTGAGTCCAACTTCGACCCCCTGGCCAGGTCGGCCAAGAACGCCCAGGGGCTGATGCAGCTCATCCCCGAAACAGCTGAACGCTTCGCGGTGCGCGACATCTGGGATCCGCTCGAGAACCTGCGCGGCGGCATGAGCTACCTGCGCTGGCTGCTGTCGTACTTCAAAGGCGACGTCGTGCTGGCGTTGGCCGGCTACAACGCAGGCGAAGGCGCCGTTGATCGGCACAAGGGCGTGCCGCCCTACGCCGAGACGCTAGCCTATGTGCTGCGCATCCGTGCGCTCTATCCGCTCGACAAGCACCCGTTCGATCCCAAAGCGGCCCTGCCCCTGCGCGCCGCCTGGCTCACTGGTGCGCCATCAACCAGCGAGAAACTGCGATGACCCTGCCCTGCCTTGCCGACCATCCGCCGCTGAGTCGGCGCCGCGCCCTTGGCTCGCTGGGCGCCCTCGCGGCACTTGCTTCGCATCCGCAGTGGGCGCGTGCTCAGACAGCAGGCGACATCCCATCGCTGGTCGCCGCATCCAAACCAGCGGTGCTCGCGGTCGGCGTGTTCTCCCGTCTGGGCAACCCCCCTTTCCGATTTGCCGGCACCTGCTTTGCCATCGCAGGCGGCCGCTTCGTGACTTGTGCGCACGTGGTGCAACCCATAGACCCAGCCACCCGTGAATTCCTGGCCATCGCGCTGCCGGGCGTCGAGGGCATGCGGGCCATCGAAGTAAAGGTCGTTGCCTCGAAACGCGAGAGCGACCTCGCCATTCTCGAGCCAGTGAATCCGCTGCCGGAGCCCATCAAGGCGTTGCGCCTATCCAACACTTTGCCGGCCGAAGGCAGCGATATCGTCCTGATCGGCTACCCAATTGGCAGCGCGCTCGGCCTGCATGCCGCCGCTCATCGGGGCATCGTATCGGCGGTTGTGCCCATGGCCATGCCACTGCCCACCACCTCAGGTCTGGAAGCCCGCAACGTCCAGGCGCTGCGCAATGCGCCGATTGAAATCCTGCAGCTCGA
>JAYVOV010000658.1:0-3302 GCA_043757735.1 Burkholderiaceae bacterium | reverse complement strand
AACTCAACGAGTTTCTGCGCACGCTGGACCTTGCCCTGGAATTTGCCAGGACCCACCCGGGCCGTGCCGGCCAGAAAGAGGCCTCATGATAATCCCCGAAAAAGACATGCTCGGCGCGAACATCCTCATCGTCGATGACCAGGCCGCGAATGTGCGGCTGCTCGATCGGCTGCTGGGTGAAGCGGGCTACTCCCGGGTCAGCTCGACCATGAATCCCACCGAGGTTTGCGGATTGCATCGGCAGAATGCCTACGACCTCATTCTGCTGGATCTCCAGATGCCAGTCATGGATGGGTTCGCCGTGATGGCCGGCTTGAAGAGCAACGTGGGCGAAAGTTATCTGCCGGTCATCGTGCTGACGGCGCAGCCTGGCCACAAGCTGCGGGCACTGGAGGCGGGTGCGAGGGATTTCATCAGCAAGCCCTTCGACCTGGCCGAGGTCAAAACGCGGATCCGCGGCATGCTGGAGGTGCGTCTGCTGTATCGCAAACTCGAGGCCTACAACGAGACGCTCGAGCGCACTGTGCGTGAACGGACCGCAGAATTGCGTGAGAGCGAAGCCCGTTACCGCAGTCTGGCCGAACTCGCCTCCGACTGGTACTGGGAGCAAGACGAACGAGGCGAACTCACTAAGGTATCGGGGCCGGTCATCGAGATGCTGGGCATCCGGGTGCCCACGCTGGAAGGCGATGCCGATGCCGTTGCCGATACGGGTTGGGACGAAGCCGAGCGCGCGATCTTGCGTGCCCGCATCGAAGAGCGCAAACCGTTCCTGGATTTCTTGTTTCATCGCGTGGAGGTTGACGGCGCGCGTCGCCAGTACAGGGTCAGCGGGCAGCCGATGTTCGACGAATCCGCGCGGTTTCTCGGCTACCGCGGGATCGGCGTCGAAGTGGGCTCGGGGCGCTAGGTGTCTGCCGTCGCTCCCGCGTTTGTTGACCCGCCGCGCAATCCGCGTGCTGATCCCCTGCGCAGTCCGCGCGACAACCAGCTCCTGGCCAGCCTGCCCGAGGCCGACCTGGCCTTGCTGGGCACCGGGTTGGAACCGGTGACCATGCGCCTGGGGGACATGTTGTATCAACCTGGCGAACAATTGCGCTACGCCTATTTTCCGGCCACCGCGGTGGTGTCGCTTCATTACGTGACCGAGAGCGGCGCGTCGGCCGAGTGCACCGGGGTGGGTCATGAAGGCATGGTCGGCATATCGCTGTTCATGGGTGGCGACACTACCCCCAGTTCAGCGCTGGTGCACACCGGAGGGTACGGCTTTCGTCTGGAACGCAGCGCGCTGATTCGCGAATTCGGCCGGGGCGGTGCGCTGCAGCGCGTACTGTTGCGCTACACGCAGGCGCTGATCACGCAGATCACCCAGACGGCCGCCTGTTATCGCCACCATTCCGTGGAGCAGCAGCTGAGCACCTGGCTCTTGAATACCGTCGAACGGATGCCCGGCGGTGACCTGGTGATGACCCAGGAGCTGCTGGCGAGCTTGCTCGGGGTGCGCAGAGAAACCATCACGCAGGCGGCGGGAAAGCTGCAGGACCTGGGCTATATTCGATATCGCCGCGGCCACATCTCGGTGCTCGACCCGCACCGGCTGCAGGCCAGCGCCTGCGAGTGCTACGGCGTGGTAAAGAAGGAGCTGGGCCGACTCGGGCCTGGTGCGTCATTGGCGGTGGCCTGAACACACTTGGTGTCGATGCCTTTTATGTTCGTCAGCGAACAGATTTGGCTGGGGTGAGAGGGCTCAGGGAGACGGTGGTTTTGTGCCAGCTGCAGGGACCCGCGTTTGCGATGTGCCCTGGCCTGCGCGATACGCGATGCGCTCTGCATCGCGGGAAATGGAGTGACTTTGTCAACCAACCCTAAACCTGTGCACAGCGCCGATCCTAAAGAAAACCAGCTGCTTGCGGCATTGCCTGCTGAAGAATGGCAGCACTGGCTGCCGCACCTTGAGGTGGTCGATCTTCCATTGGGACGCGTGCTGTACGAATCGGGCTCGGTCCTGAGCCATGTGTACTTTCCCGTCGACGCCATCGTCTCGCTGCTCTACGTGATGGAGGACGGATCGTCAGCCGAAATAGCGGTGGTCGGCAACGAGGGTCTTGTCGGCGTGTCTCTTTTCATGGGTGGCGACTCCACGCCCAGTCGCGCGGTGGTGCAGAGTGCCGGCCACGGCTTCCGATTTAGTTCTGCCAATCTGAAGATTGAGTTCAGTCAGTCGAGGCGGGTGATGCATCTGCTGCTTCGCTACACCCAGGCGCTCATCACGCAGATGGCGCAGACAGCTGTATGCAATCGCCACCACACTCTCGATCAGCAGCTTTGCCGCTGGCTGCTCCTGAGTCTCGATCGGCTCGAGGGCAGCGAACTGGTGATGACCCAGGAACTGATCGCCAATATGCTCGGGGTTCGCCGCGAAGGCGTGACCGAGTCCGCGCTGAAGCTGCAGAAGGCCGGCTTGATCAGCTACGCCCGCGGGCGCATCACCGTGATCGATCGGGCCGGTCTGGCCGAGCGCAGCTGCGAGTGTTACGCAGTCGTGAAAAACGAATATGACCGGCTGCTGTCGAGCTGACCGGCTTGGCAGCAGATCAGCGCCGCCAGCATTCCAGGAGAACCGCGTGAGCATGGGAGCGATGGTGCTGATCACGCTGCTGGGTCTCGTGGGCTGCAGCAGTCTGCCAACCGTCGTCCCGGGCCTGGCGATTGCGTCGAGCGCGCCAGTGGCGATGCAGGGGGCCCGTGGGCCGCTGACGGCAGCGCAGAGCAAAGCTGTGCTCGACAAGCTGCGAAGCCGCGGCCCCGAGACCGATATCTTCGAGCGCCACCTCGCGCTGGAAGAAGCCATTGCCGGCTCGCCGCTGACCACCGGTAATTCGGTGCGGCTGCTCCAGGACGGACCCGCCACCTACCGCGAGATGCTGGCAAGCATCGCCGGCGCGCGCGATCACATCCACATGGAAACCTACATTCTCGATGATGACGATGTCGGTCGGCAGTTCGTGCAGGCGCTCATCGACAAGCAGCGACAGGGAGTCCAGGTCAGCCTCATCCGCGACAGTGTGGGCACCATCGGCACACCGGCCGCGCTGTTCAAACGGCTCACGGACAGCGGCGCGCAGGTGCTCGAGTTCAATCCGCTCAATCCGATGATGGTGCGCAAACAATGGGAGCTGAACCGGCGCGATCACCGCAAGCTGCTGATCGTCGATGGCCGCACGGCTTTTCTGGGCGGCATCAATATCAGCAGCGTGTACTCGGGCGGGTCATCGCGGAACCGGCCGAAAGGCGGCGTGCTC
>JAYVOV010000657.1:0-3304 GCA_043757735.1 Burkholderiaceae bacterium | reverse complement strand
GGCCCGGCTCAGGACGTCGCCGCAATCAGCGTCGAGGGGACTTTGGCCTGATCTCGCGCCAGTTCCTCGCGGGCGGTAATTCGGCGGAACCAGACGGTAATTACTGTGGAAGTGAGCACAATGAACAGCGAATACAGCACCGGTATCAGCAGCACCTGTTGCTGCATCTCGCCCTTGAAGGTCAGCAGCACGATCAGCACGCCGAGCGGTCCGTTCTGGATGCCCATTTCCAGCGAGATCGTGCGCGCGCGTCGTTTGTCCTGCCGCACCAGGCGCGCAAACACGTAGCCGACCACGAAGCCGAACACGCCCAGGCCGATGGCGCCGAAGTAGACCTGCCACGGCGTGTCGGCGAGCAACTGGTGGTTGCGCGGCACCCAGGAGACGATCAAGAAGAGGATCACCACGATACCCAGCGCGCCGCCGACCAGTTCGAGCGTGGCGCCGACATTCGGATTCCACTTGCGCAGCAACACGCCGATCACCGTTGGCACCAGCAGCACGAACAGCACCTGCGCGACGTTCTCCGGCGGGATCTTCCATTCGCCCTCGATGCCGGCCGTGAAAATACCGAGCGTGATCGGCACCATGACGAACGCGATCAGGGTTGAGACAATCGTCATCAGGATCGACAGCGACAGCACACCCTTGCTGAAGTAGTTGAAGATGTTCGACGTGGTGCCGCCGGGCAGGCAGGCCATCAGAATGAGGCCGACCGCCCACGGCGCCGGCAGTTCCAGCGCGGTCGCCAGGGTCCAGCCGAGGATCGGCGTCAGCAGGTAGGTGGTGACGATGCAGATGCCGATGCCGGCCGGCTTGCGCAGCGCGATCCGGAAATCCTTGAAAGTCAGCGAGGCGCCCATGCCCAGCATGATGATCATCATCATCACGCCCAGCAGGCGTGTTTCGAGTTCGGTCAGCATGGTTTGTCTCCGGTGCGCCCGCGCACGCCGCTCTGGCGGCTGCGACGGACTGAAAAAAGGTTAAATAAACGCATGGAACGCCTGCTCAGCGGGTGCCCTGTGCTTTCGCGTACTCGGCGCGCAACTCCTTGCGCAGGATCTTGCCGATCGGCGTCTTGGGCAGCTCGCTGCGGAACTCGATTACCTTGGGCAGCTTGTAATCGGTCAGGTGCTTGCGGCAGTGCGCCTTCACCGCTTCCTCGGTCAGACCCTCGCGCAGCGGCACCACGTAAGCCCGCACCGCCTCGCCGGTCCGGGCATCGGGCACGCCGATCACGCCGACCTCGAGCACCTCATCCATCTGCGCGATCACGTCCTCGATCTCGTTCGGGTAGACGTTGAAGCCCGACACCAGCACCAGGTCTTTCTTGCGATCAACGATCTTGAAGTAGCCGTCGGCGTCCATGACCGCGACATCACCTGTATACAGCCAGCCGTCGCGGATGGTTGTGGCGGTTTCCTCGGGACGATTCCAGTAGCCCGCCATCACCTGCGGTCCGCGCACGATCAGCTCCCCGGACTGACCCAGGGCCACCGCTTTACCTTCGTCGTCGACCAGGCGTACCTCGGTGCCGGGCGCGGGAATGCCGATCGAGTCCGGCTTTTGCAAACCCGTCAATGGGTTGAAGCTGACCATCGGCGCGGCCTCGCTCAGGCCGTAGCCTTCAGCGATATTGGTGCCCGTCACGCGCTTCCAGCGCTCGGCCACCGGGTGCTGGAGGGCTGCGCCGCCCGCAACAGCCGCCTTCAGTTTCGTGGGCGGAAACGCGCTGAACCACTCTTCGTTGAGCAGCGCATTGAACAGGGTATTGACGCCGCTGATCCAGGTGATCGGATAGTTTTCCAGCGCGCGCTGCAGATTGCCGATGGGCCGTGGACTGGGCGATAGCACATTGTGCGCACCGACGGCGTAAAACGACAGCAAATTCAATTGAAAGGCAAAGATGTGGTAGAGCGGCAGGGCGGTGAGCACGCATTCGGCACCATCGACAATCTGCGAGCCCCCCATCGCATGAACCTGATCCCGGTTGGACAGCAGGTTGCCGTGGGTGAGCATGCACCCCCTGCTGACGCCGGTGGTGCCGCCGGTGTACTGCAGCACCGCCAGCGCATCCCGACCGACCCCAGCCGTGTAAGCCGCGACATCGATGTTTTTTGCCTGCGCCGCGCGCGCGCCTTCAGCCAGCGCGCTTGCCAGCCGAATATGCTCAATGGTGATGGCCGGCAAGACCTGGTTCCATACCTTCATCACGCTGCGGATGACCGCACGCGGAATGGCCGGAAAGAACTGCGGCACCTCGCACACAATCACCTTCCTGATGGAAGTTTTCGCCAGCAAGCCTTCGACCTTGTTGGCGAACATGTCCACGATCACCAGCGCCTCGGCACCCGAGTCGCTGAACTGATGCGCCATCTCGGAAGGGGTGTAGAGCGGATTGGTGTTGACCAGCACGCAACCCGCCTTGAGCACACCGAAGGCCACCACCGGGTAGGCCAGGCAGTTCGGCGTCTGGATCGCGACACGGGCTCCTGCCGCCAGCCCGATGCACTCGCGCAGGTAGACCGCAAAGGCGTCGGCGTACTGCGCCACCTGCGCATAGGTCAGCGTGCCGTGCATACCATTGGGCATGCAGGTCGTGAAAGCCTTGTGCTGCGCGAAACGGGCTTCAGAAACCCGAATCAGCTCGGCGAGATTGGCATGCTGCGGCGCCGGCAATTGCGCCGGGATGGCATCGCCGTAGTGCTTGGTCCACGGCTTGCTGTCATAAACCGATGTGCTTTGATTCACTGCGTCTGTCCTGGTTGTAGTGGGGTGGCTTCGCGCCGGAAGGTTGAAGGCCCGGATGGGTACAGCCGCAGACCGGCTGACGGCCATCATACGGGCCGAGCCGGAACGGCTTCAGCGGGGAATCCCTGAGCAGGTGGTCAGCAGTGCGTTCTCAAAAACGCCCTGGCTTTTGCTGAGCCGACCTTGGCGTCTGATGAATCCGTAGCTGTTGGCCGCTCAGCTCGGCTTGGCGGACAGGCCCAGGCGTTCGATCACGGCTTTTTCCTTGGCAAAGTTGTCGCGCGCGAACTTCGTGTAGTCCGCAGTGTTCATGTAGATCACCGACTGGTCGTACTTTTCAAACGTGGCCAGCACGGCTGGATCTTCCAGCGTCTTTTTGAAGGCGTCGTGTAAACGAAGGGTGAGTGCCGGGTCCATGCCGCTGGGTGCGCCGATGCCGAACGGCGAGTCCGACACGGTGTCGTAGCCCAGTTCGGTCAGTGTCGGCACGTTGGGCCAGCGTTTGGTGCGCTTGCTGCCGTAGCTGGCGAGCAGCCGCAATGTGCCGGCTTCT
>JAYVOV010000656.1:0-12375 GCA_043757735.1 Burkholderiaceae bacterium | reverse complement strand
CGAGCAGGATCACCGCCATCGTCACCGAGGCGATAAGTGCCAGCCGCAAGGCGCGCGTTATTGCGCGCTTTTCGGTGTCTCGGGATTGAACCTGAAGCGTTTCCATTCGGAGCTCAGTGTCCACTCTCGGTTGATCAGGGCTGTCACCTGGAAGGGTTTGGGCAGCTGCGCCGTGTCCAGGCGCAGGCGGACCTGCATTTCATAGGAAGCACCGATGCGCACCTGGTCGGTGTCGAGCACACGCCAGCCGCGCACTCGGGACATGGCGGCCAGCGCCTCGGCGAGACTCGGGAAAGCCTGCGCGAAACCCGAAAGATTCAGCCGGTACTGACGCGTCAGCGCGTGATACGAAAGACGATAGCTCTGCGCGGCAGTCGTGACGGCTTCGTCGAACCAGTACCAGCGCGGCCGGATCAATTCGAAATCGACCACGAAATACAGCGTGACGCCCCGATTGACTGCTTCTTCGAGGCGGACTGGCAGCGGCACAGCAAAATCGGCGACCAGCAGCCAGCCGTCGGGAGAGGGGTCGAGGCGGGCGCTCTGGACCTCGATGGTGTCGGCGGCGTACGCCGGGGTCACAACGGCGGCAAGGGCCGCCCAGACCATCGCCATCAGGGCCAGCGCCCGAAGAAGGCGGGCAGTCAAGGGCGTTTCAGGATCAATGCGTAGAAAAATCCGTCGTGGTTTCTGCGGGATGCCGAGTGCGGCAGCAAATGCCCGATGCGGTGCTCTTGTGATTCATCCTGCCATTGCCAGACGAGCGGCTGCCTTTTTGCATTGGCCTGTGCAGCACAGAAACGCTCCACCACCTGGTCTCCTTCGGCACGAAAAACCGAACAGGTGGCATAGAGCAATGTACCACCCGGCTCCAGCAGCTCCCACAGGGCCCGGAGCATTTCCGACTGTCGGTGCGCCAATGTCGCGAGATCGCTACGACGACGCAGCCAGCGCACATCCGGGTGGCGCCGAGCGATGCCCGAGGCCGAGCACGGCGCATCCAGCAGGATGCGCTGAAATGGCACGCCATCCCACCAGTCGCGCGGGCTGGCGGCGTCGCCATGGCGCACCTCGGCCGTCGCACCGATCCGCGCGAGCGTCTCGCGCACCCGCTCGAGCCGGGCGGCATCGGAGTCGAGCGCTGTCAGCCGGCAGTCGCTCAGCTCCAGCAGGTGCGCGGACTTGCCGCCTGGCGCGGCGCAGGCGTCGAGCACCCGCTCGCCGGTCTGCGCGCCCAGCAGCGGCGCCGCAAGCTGTGCCGCCAGATCCTGGACCGACGCATCGCCGTGCTCGAAGCCCGGCAGCTCGGCGACATCGCAGGCGACATCGAGCAGCACTGCGGCGGGGCCGATCTGGCGGCCACCGCGCCCCAGGTCGGCGAGCCGCGCCAGGTAGGCAGCCACCGACTGGCGGCGCAGGTTCACGCGCAGGGTCATTGGCGGCTGCTGCTGACCAGCCTCGAGCACCGACTGCCAGTGCCGCGGGTGGTCTGCGCGCAGCTGGTCGATCCACCAGACCGGGTGATTCCAGCGCGCTTCGGGTTCGTCGGCAATACTGGCCAGGAGCGCGTCGCGTTCGCGCAGGAAACGACGCATGGTTGCGTTCAGAAATGCGGCCGCCGGCGCAAGTGCCGGCTCGGCACGGGCGGCCGAAACCAGCTGGTCGACAATGACGGCTTGATGGCGGCGCTGCGGCGCCAGCAGCTCCGAAAGACCCACCAGCTGCAGCGCGCCGATCGCCGGATCGGGATCGCGCGCGTTCAGTCGACCAGCCAGAGCGCGAACCTGCCCCAGCCGGCGCGTGGCGCCATAAGCCATGTCGTGTGCCGCCGCGCGCGAAACGCCGCTCAGGCCATGGTGATCGACAGCCTGCGCGAGCGCCGCCGGCAAGGCACGCCCGGCCTGGAGGCCCTCGAGGGCGAGGGCTGCCGCGCGCATTTCGCGCGACAGCGGCGCGCGCAGTTGCGCGAGGGCTTCGGGTTGGGCCGGCACGGGGTCAGCAGCAGGCTGCGCTCAGACCGAATGCCCGGCCAGCGCCATCAGCCGGGCAACCCGTTCTTCGGTAGCCGGGTGCGTTGAAAACAGTCCGCGCAGACCACCGCCCGACAAGGGATTCATGATCATCATCTGCGCCGTTTCCGGATGCCGTTCGGTGGTCTCCAATGGAATGCCCTGGGCGTAGCGATGAATCTTGTCGAGCGCCGACGCCAGAGCGGCCGGCTCACCGCTGATTTCGGCGCCGATCCGGTCGGCTTCAAATTCGCGGGCGCGCGAGATCGCCATCTGAATGAGCATGCCCGCGATCGGCGCGAGAATGGCCAGTAGGATGCCGGCAATCGGGTTGGCCGGACGGCCCTCGCTGTTACGCCCGCCAAACAGCATCGCGAAGTTGGCCAGAGCAGAGATGGCGCCGGCCATCGTTGCCGAGATGGTGGAGATCAGGATGTCGCGATTCCTGACATGGGCCAGTTCGTGCGCCATGACCCCGCGCAGCTCACGCGCCGACAACACCCGCAGGATGCCGGTGGTCGCCGCGACCGCAGCATGCTCGGGATTGCGGCCGGTGGCGAAGGCGTTGGGCGCGTCTTCCTGGATCAGATAGACGCGCGGCATCGGCAACTGCGCGCGCTGAGCAAGTTCACGCACCATGTTGTAGAACTGCGGCGCTGTGGTCTCGTCGACTTCCTGCGCGTTGTACATGCGCAGCACCATCTTGTCCGAGAACCAGTAGGCGAAAAAATTGCTGACCAGGGCAAAACCCAGGGCGGCCAGCATGCCCGTCTGGCCCCCCATGGCGGCGCCCACCACACCGAACAGCGCGGTGATGGCGGCCATGAGCACAGCGGTCTTCATCCAATTGAACACAGTTGGCGTCTCCTTCGATCTGCGGCACTCAGCCCATCTTATTTGGGGTCAACCTGGCTCGGGTGCAAGACCGGATCATTTGACGGGTACTGTTTTAGAGGGCTCGGGCGGCAGCGTGAATCGCGACCCCGGCCCGAGACTGGCCGCGCGCAGCCAGTCGCCTGCCGCCATTCGACGCCCACCGGCGCGTTGCAGTTCGCCAATCTCGAGCAATCCGTCGCCGCAGGCGACCAGCAGACGGCCTGCCGGGTCCACAACCACGGCACCTGGCTCGTGGGCGATCCCGGCGATCCGGTGGCCGACCGCGCGGCCCCGCCAGATCTTGATCGATTCCGCAGCGGCCGGCGTCCCATCGGCGGCCAGCGCGGTCAGAACGCTCGAGCAGCCGGGGAAGGGGTCGAAGGCGCGGATGCGGTCAGCGAGCCGGCCAGCCGACACACGCCAGTCGATCAGGGCTTCCGCCTTGAGAATCTTGTGCGCGTAAGTAACGCCCATCTGCGGCTGCGCATGGACCTGCAGGCGTCCGGCCGCAAGGTCTGCGAGGGCCTTGACGATCAGCGTGGCGCCCAGTGCCGCCAGCCGATCGTGCACCTTGTCGGCGTTGTCGTCGGCGGCAATGGGGATCGGCTCGGCCAGCAGCATCGGGCCGGTGTCGAGGCCGGCATCCATCTGCATGATCGTGATGCCGGTCTCGTTGTCGCCGGCCTCGATCGCGCGCTGGATCGGCGCCGCGCCGCGCCAGCGTGGCAGCAGCGAGGCATGGATGTTCAGGCAGCCATGCACGGGCAGGGCGAGAATGGCCGGCGGCACGATCAGTCCAAAGGCCGCCACGACCATCACGTCGGCCCCCGCATCGGCGATCGCCTGGCGGGCCGCGTCATTGCGCAGGGTGGCGGGCTGAAAGACCGGCAGCCCATACGCCAGCGCAAGCGTCTTGACCGGGCTCGGCTGCACTTTCTGCCCTCGTCCCGAAGGCTTGTCAGCGCGAGTAAGGACTAACACAACTTCATGCCCGGCGGCGCTGATTGCAGCCAGGGCGTCCCGGGCGAAGTCGGGAGTGCCCGCAAAGATCAGGCGCATGGCCGGCTCACAACTTTTCCGCCAGGGTAATGGAGCAGGGTCAGGCCGCTTCGCGGTCCTGTTTGAGCAGCCTGGCACGGATCCGGTTCTGTTTCAGGCGCGACAGGTATTGCACGAACACCCGCCCCAACAGGTGATCCATCTCGTGCTGCAGGCAGACCGCCAGCAGGCCGTCGGCATCGCAGGTGAACTCCTGGCCGTGATCGTCGCGGGCACGCACCCGAACGCGGTCGGGCCTTTCGACTTCCTCGTACACGCCTGGCACCGACAAACAGCCTTCTTCGTAAACCTTGCGGTCGTCGCTGGCGCCGATGATTTCCGGGTTGATGAACACACGGAGCTGATCTTTGTCGTCGGAGACATCGATGACGATGATCCGCAGGTGCACATCGACCTGCGTTGCGGCCAGACCGATGCCGGGCGCCGCGTACATGGTTTCTGCCATGTCGCCGACCAGACGACGCAGGTCGTCGTCGAACTTTTCGACGGGTTCGGCCACGGTATGCAACCGCGGGTCGGGAAATCTGAGGATGGGGAGTACGGCCATCGGCGGATATCTACCGTTGATTCCGGATTAAGCTTGCGGGATCAAGGGATTAGCGGCAGAATTTAAGATAAATTCTGCATAGTCAAGCCCTTGATTTCAAGGGAAATTTTGCGGATCTTCCGAGAAACACAACCAACCCCCCGGTGCCGCAATCCATGAACCCGAAGCTTAGCATGCGAGCCCTTGCGCTGGCACTGTACCTGGTTGGCGCACCGAGCGGGGCGCAGCCGCAGGCGCCTGCGGAGTCGACCGCACCGGCCAGCCGTACCGAACCCCTCGAAATCGCCAAGGATGCCCCTGACAAGCACGTCGTGGTCAAGGGTGACACCCTGTGGGGAATCGCTGGCCGGTTTCTCGAGAAACCCTGGCGGTGGCCGGAAATCTGGCAACTCAACCGCGAGCAGATCCGCAACCCGCACCTCATCTACCCGGGTGACATCGTCTACCTGGACACCAGCAGCGGCACCCCGCGGCTGCGCCTGGCCCAGGGCGTCGAGGGCGCGTCCGCGCCGGTGGCAGCCGTGGCCGCAGCCGAAGCAGCCAGCGCCGGCCCCAGCGAGCGCGCCCAACCCCGGGTGCGTTCACAGCCGATCGAAGCCAGCGCCATTCCCACGATCCGCGCCGACGTGATCGAACCCTTCCTGAACCGTCCGCTGATCGTCGACGAGAAAGGCCTCAAGGATAACCCGCGCATCGTCGGGGCCCAGGAAGGCCGGGTCTATCTCAGCCGTGGCGATATCGCTTATGTCCGGGGCCTGAAAGCCGAGCAGACCGAGTCCGACTGGTACATCTACCGGTCGGCCAAAGCTCTGCTCGACCCCGACACCCGCAAGCCGATCGCCTATGAGGCGATCTTCCTGGGCTCAGCCAAGCTCGAGCGGCGAGGCGATCCGGCGGTCTTTCGAATCGTCGGGGCGAGCGAAGAGATCGGCGAAGGTGACCGGCTGGTCCCCGCCGAACGCGCCCGCACGCTGAATTTCGCACCGCGCTCGCCCGAGGGCGCGATCGCCGGTCGCATCGTTTCGATCTACCGCGGTGTGGTACAGGCCGGGCGCAACAGCGTCGTCGCCCTGAATCTGGGCACCCAGCAGGGGCTCGCGGTGGGCAATGTGCTGGCCATCAAAGAGCGGCCGCGCCAGATCAAGGACCGAGAAACCGCGGAACGCATCAACCTTCCGGGTGAGCCAATTGGCCATCTATTGGTTTTCCGTGTCTTCGATAAAATTGCCTACGGACTGATCGTCGACGCCTACAAAGCAGTCACGGTCGGAGACGACATCGTGAATCCGTAGGAAGCTTCATGCCCGATAACCCGGACGGGCGCGCCGAGCGCGCGTCCTGGTTGCGCATCGCCCTCACCCCCGGCATCGGGCCGGTCGCAGCCTCCCGGCTGCTCGCGGCCTTTGGCCTGCCCGAAGACATCCTTGGCGCCGACCACGCCGCGCTGCGCCAATTCATCGGCGCCGGGCCAGCCACAGCGCTGCTGCGCACAGACCCGCTGCGCGAAGCCGCCATTGCGACGTCCCTGCGCTGGTCCGAGCAAGCCGGTTGCCGGTTGCTCACGCTCATCGATCCCGCCTACCCCGCGCTCCTGCTGCAGACCGCAGACCCACCGCCCGTGCTCTGGGTGCAGGGGCGAACGGAGCTGCTGTCGCGCCCGGCGCTCGCCATCGTGGGCAGCCGGTCCGCCTCGCGGGGCGGAATGGAAGACGCGGCCAATTTTGCCCGATCCCTGAGTGAGCAAGGACTCACCATCATCAGTGGCCTGGCACTCGGAATCGACGCTTCAGCGCACCGCGGTGCGCTCGGCACCCCTGGCGGCACGGTCGCGGTGATGGGAACCGGCACCGACCGCATCTACCCCAGGCAGCAGGCGCCGCTGGCCCGGGCCATCGCCCAGCACGGACTGCTGATGAGCGAGCTGCCGCCCGGCACTGAACCCTGGCGTGGCGCTTTTCCGCGCCGCAACCGCCTGATCGCCGGGCTGTCACTGGGCGTACTGGTCGTTGAAGCGGCACTGCGCAGCGGTTCGCTTATCACCGCCCGGCTGGCCGCCGACCTCGGTCGCGAGGTCTTCGCCATGCCGGGGTCGATCCACTCGCCCACCTCGAAAGGCTGTCATCTGTTGCTCAAAGAGGGTGCACGGCTGGTCGAGTCTGCCGAAGACGTTCTGTCTGAACTGCGCCTGTCCGGCGGGGCCGCCGGTGCCGGCCGAGCCCGGCCCGATGCATCGGCCAGCGGTGACACCGAAGATCCGCTGCTGACAGCCCTCGGCTGGGATCCGATCGACACCGACACCCTGATGCAGCGGTTGCTGTCCAGCATGCCGACGGGTCGGCCAAAGCCAGATTCAAACCCCGACCGACCGGGTCAAAAACCGGCTGGCGCCTGGCATGGCGCACAATCGCATCCCGTCACCGCCCCAGACATGCTCGAAAGACTGGTCTGCCTGGAACTGATGGGGCGCATCGAGCGCCTGCATGACGGGCGGGTCAAAAGACTTCCAAAGTAAGCGCGTGCTTACGGTGATCGCCCGTATGCAACATAGTCACAACCCACATTTAACTGATGCTTTCAGCATGAAACCGCAGAACGGAGCAGCTTGGTGAACTTGCATTGCGTTGTCGGCGCCTCTTATGATTGGCCCCCTTTTTCGCCGAGCACAGGTCCGAACGGGTCATGGGCAAGTCACTGATCATTGCCGAGAAGCCTTCGGTCGCCGCCGACATCGCCAAAGCGATCGGTGGTTTCACCCGCACGGGTGATTATTTCGAGAGCGACGACTACGTTCTGTCGTCCGCTGTCGGCCATCTGGTCGAGATCGCGGCCCCCGAGCAATTCGAGGTCAAGCGCGGCAAGTGGTCGTTCGCCAATCTGCCGGTCATTCCGCCTCACTTCGATGTGCAACCCATCGCCAAGAACGAAGAGCGGCTCAAGATGCTGGCGCGGCTCATCCGGCGCAAAGACGTCGACGGGCTGATCAACGCCTGTGACGCGGGCCGCGAGGGCGAACTGATCTTCCGGCTGATTTCGCAGTACGCCAAGGCCAGACAGCCGGTGCGCCGCCTGTGGCTGCAATCGATGACACCGGCCGCGATCCGCGAAGCGTTCAAGCAGTTGCGCGACGACCAGCAGATGATGCCGCTGGCCGACGCCGCACGCTGCCGCTCGGAAGCAGACTGGCTGGTCGGCATCAACGGCACTCGTGCCATGACCGCCTTCAATTCGCGCGACGGCGGCTTTTACCTGACCACCGTGGGTCGGGTGCAGACACCCACGCTGGCGATCGTCGTCGATCGCGAAGACCGGATCCGCCGCTTCGTCTCACGTAATTATTTTGAGATCCGGGCCAGCTTCCAGGCCAAGGCCGGCCTGTACGAAGGGCGCTGGTTCGACCCCCAATTCAAGAAGGGCGAAGACGCCGAGGCCCGCGCCGAGCGCCTGTGGGAGCGGCCATCTGCAGATGCCATCGCGGCGGCCTGCAAGGGCCAGCCCGGCATCGTCAACGAAGAATCCAAGCCGTCCACGCAGATCGCCCCTCAGCTGTTCGACCTCACCAGCCTGCAGCGCGAAGCCAACGGCCGCTTCGGGTTTTCGGCCAAGACCACGCTGTCGCTGGCCCAGGCGCTCTACGAAAAGCACAAGGTCCTCACCTACCCCCGAACCGACGCCCGCGCACTGCCCGAAGACTACATCCCCACCGTCAAAGAGACGCTGTCGATGCTCCAGGAGCAGAGCGGCTTCGCGCCGTTCGCCGCACAGATCCTGAACAATGGCTGGGTGCGCCCGAACAAGCGGGTGTTCGACAACACCAAGATCAGCGATCACTTCGCCATCATCCCGACCCTGCAGGCGCCGCGTGCACTCAGCGACGCTGAACAGCGCATTTACGATCTGGTCGTGCGCCGATTCCTGTCGGTGTTCTTTCCGGCGGCCGAATACCTCGTCACCACCCGCATCACCGAGGTCGAGAAGCACTTCTTCAAGACCGAAGGCCGCGTCATGGTCAACGCCGGCTGGCTCACCATTTACGGCAAGTCCGGCGACGAAGGTGGCGCGGCCGCCGGGGGTGCAGCCAAGGCGGATGCCACCCTGATCGCGGTCGAGCCCAATGAAAAGGTGCTCACCCGTGAAACCGAAGTCGTGGCACTGACCACGCGGCCTCCGGCTCGCCTGAACGAGGGTACCCTGCTGTCGGCCATGGAAGGCGCCGGCAAGCTCATCGAAGACGACGAGTTTCGCGAAGCAATGGCCGACAAGGGTCTTGGCACACCAGCCACCCGCGCAGCCATCATCGAAGGCCTGATCGCCGAGAACTATCTGCTGCGCGACGGTCGCGACCTCCTGCCCACCACCAAGGCCTTCCAGCTGCTCACGCTGCTGCGCGGGCTCGGCGTCGAAGAACTCACCATGCCGGAACTCACCGGCAACTGGGAGTACAAACTCTCCCAGATGGAACGCGGCAAGCTCAAGCGCGACGAATTCATGGAAGAAATCGCCGAGGTCACCCGGCGGATCGTCGAGCGCGCCAAGAACTACCAGGCCGACACCGTTCCCGGCGATTACGCCACGCTGGCGGCGCCCTGCCCCAAGTGCGGCGGCGTCGTCCAGGAAAACTACAAGCGCTTCGCCTGCACAAAATGCGACTTCTCCATCACCAAGATTCCGGGCAGTCGCCAGCTCGATGTCGCCGAGGCCGAGCAGCTCCTGACCCAGCGCACCCTCGGACCGCTGCAAGGTTTCCGCAGCCGGCTGGGACGGCCCTTCGCGGCTATCCTGAAGCTCACCGACGAGCACAAACTCGAATTCGATTTCGGCCAGTCACGCGATGACGACGATGCCAACGCGGCGCCGATCGACTTCTCCGGACAACCCGCGCTCGGGTCGTGCCCGAAGTGCGGCAGTCACGTCTATGAGCACGGCCTCTCGTACGTGTGCGAAAAATCGGTAGGCCCGGGCCGCAGCTGCGACTTCCGCAGCGGCAAGATCATCCTGCAGCAGGAGATCTCCGCCGAGCAGATGCGCAAACTCCTCTCGGAAGGCCGCACCGATCTGCTCCTGGGCTTCGTATCTTCGCGCACCCGGCGCAAGTTCAAGGCTTTTCTGGTGCGTGGCCCTGATGGCAAGACCAGCTTCGAGTTCGCGCCCCGCCCTGAAAAAGCCAAAGCAGGTGCGGGCCGTGGCGCCAAAGCGAAAGGCGAGGCCAGCGAGTCAAATGAGTCGCAAGATGACAGCCCGATCAGCGCCGCGCAGGCACCTGCCAGCGCGCCCGCCAGGAAAGCAGCCGGCAAGCCGCCCAGTGATGGCAAGGGCGTCGCAAGCAAGGTGAAAAAGGTGGCGGCCGCTAAGGCCGGCGTCGCGAAAGCCGCCGGTACCAAAACGCCGGCCCGCAAGACACCCGCCAGCAAAACGCCTGCTGCCAAAGCGCCCGCTGCCAAAGCAGGCAAGGCCGGCGCGGCCGGGGCCGGGGCCGGGCGCCGCAAGGCAGTCTGATCGGCCAGCGAAAGGCTGGCGCTGTGGACCTCCTCCTGGCTGACTGGGTCTTCGGGTACGGATCACTGATCTGGAACCCCGAGGTCGATTTCAACCGCTCGGAACTGGGCCGTGTGCACGGCTATCATCGCGCGTTCTGCATCCGGTCAACCCACTACCGTGGCACGCCGCAGGCACCCGGCGTTGTCCTCGGGCTCGAACGTGGAGGCAGCTGTGTCGGCGTGGCCTATCGACTGCGCCGTGAAACCCGCCGTCATTCCATCGAGCGCCTGTACGAGCGCGAAATGCTCAATCAGGTCTATGTACCGACGCTGGCGGCCGTCACGCTCGTGAACGGGCGTCAGATCCGCGCGCTGACCTTCGTGGCCAATCGCCAGAGCGATGCCTACCAGCGCCTGACAGAGCCAGAAATTCTGAGCCGCCTGTCCGGATGTTGCGGCAATCGCGGCGCCAACCGTGACTACGCGATCAACACCCATCAGTCGCTGCAGGAACGCGGCGTACACGACGCGCGCCTGGCCCGCCTCGTGTACCAGCTCATCGCCGGCGCGCGCGCCTGAGGCCGTTCCGCGGGCAGTCGGCAGTCGGCAGTCGGCAGTCGGGTTGGTTGCGGCACGGGCGGGCCGCGCCGCAACAGCCTATTGCGGCCCCGCATCCTCCAGGGCCTTGCGCAATTTGACCGGTGCTGCGCGCCGCTTGTCACGCGCGCGCAGATTGAGCATCTCGACCACGACCGAAAACGCCATCGCGAAGTAGACATACCCCTTCGGAATGTGGGTATCGAAACCCTCCGCGACCAGCACCAGACCCACCAGCACCAGAAACGACAGCGCCAGCATTTTGATGGTCGGATGGCGATCGACGAACTCACCGATCGACCGCGCGCCTGCCATCATCACCAGCACAGACAGCAACACCGCGATGATCATGATCGAGACCTGTTCGACCATCCCGACCGCGGTGATGACCGAATCCAGCGAGAACACCAGATCGATCAAGGCGATCTGAACCAGAACCTTGCGGAAGCTGCCGGCGGCGCCAGGCCCCACCGCCGATTCCGCCGGCCCTTCCAGCGAGTTGTGGATCTCGTGGACACTCTTCCACAGCAGGAACAAGCCGCCCAGGATGAGAATGAGATCGCGCCCGGATATCTCGTTGCCCAGCACGCTGAACAAAGGCGCAGTGAGCTTCATGATCCAGGCGATGGACAGCAGCAGCAGAATGCGCATGACCAGCGCCAGCGACAGGCCCAGGATGCGCGCGCGATTTCGCTCTTCAGGCGGCAGGCGTGCGCACAAGATCGATATGAAGATGATGTTGTCGATGCCCAGCACGATCTCGAGGGCTACCAGCGTGGCCAGCGCGATCCACGCATTGGGGTCGGAGAACCAGTCCATGGGATTCGCGTCCTTTTCAGATCGAATCGGTCATAGTAACGAAGACTCGCAGAGGCCCCGCGGGACGTGAGGCCTCCGCAGGCCGCGATTCGATCCCGTGCAAAGCGACACGCCAAACGTACCGCCGTCAGCATTTCGTCAAGTTATGAGGCGCAGATTGGCATTGTGTCTCCTGCGTTCTCCGTGACAGGAGTTGCGCCCGGTACGAGTGCTGCTCGCACCGGGCGTTTTTCTTTTTGAAGGCCGCTTCTTGCAGAACACATCGGCCGGACGACGCCCGCCGCGGGCTTTGTCATTTGGCAAACAGCGAGGCCATGTCCTTGAACGACTTGAACTCGAGCGCGTTGCCTGAAGGGTCCAGAAAGAACATCGTTGCCTGTTCACCGACCTGCCCCTTGAAGCGGACATGCGGCTCGATGATGAAGCGGGTGCCTGCCGCGCTCAGACGCTGCGCCAGGGCTTCCCATTCCGGCATCGGCAGCACCACACCGAAATGGCGCACCGGCACGTTGTCACCGTCGACCGCGTTGGTGGCGGCTCTCCTGGCTTCGTCGGGCGCCAGATGGGCCACCACCTGATGGCCGTAAAGATTGAAATCAATCCACTCGTCCGAACTGCGGCCCTCGGGGCAACCCAGCAGCGCGCCGTAGAACTGACGCGCGGCTGCCAGTTCATGGACTGGAAAGGCGAGATGAAACGGATGTTTCAGCATGTTACTTCTCCGAACTCAGTGCGAGACATTCGCACGGGTGCATGCTGGCTATTATCCGGATATGAATCTGACTATCCTGGAGAAAGTTTCATGAAATACCGCAATCGCTTCACCGCGTTCGCTTTGCTCGCGAGCGTGCTCGCCGTGAGCGCCGGCTGCGCGATGCCCAGCCGCTCAGGCTCTGTCTACAGCGATCGCGATGCGCGCCAGCCGATGCAGGTCCAGACCGCGACCATTCAAAGTGTCCGCACGGTGCGCATCGAACAAGGCCAGCCCACCGGC
>JAYVOV010000655.1:0-3309 GCA_043757735.1 Burkholderiaceae bacterium | reverse complement strand
CGAAGGCCACACGGCCATTGCGCTCGCCCCAATACACCGAGAACGTATTGAAGCGATCCACCGCCAGCAGACCACGCTGAACGCGCGGCTCCCAGATTGAAAACAGAAATTCACCGGCAAGACCCTGCAGGCAGTCCGCCCCATGCCGGCGCCAGGCCTGAAACAAGGCCGCGCCGGGGCCGTCTTGCCGGGCCAGCGCCATCAGGTCGGCATCGCTAAAGCGCAAACGGCCGAACCCAGCCAGCTGCACGCCGTCTTGCTCGTGGCGAAAACTCTGCAGACCACTTGACTCGAGATGGGCCCGGTCAGCCCGGGCGCCCTGCAGACGCCCTTCGAGCTGCGGCAGCGGTTTGGCCTGATAACTCACACCAGCACCTCGCGCGGCGCGGGATGCGACAGGAACGCAGTGGGGCTGGCGGTCGGCCCATAGGCGCCAGACTGAAACACCGCGATCAGGTCGCCCGGCTGCGCGCTGGCGAGTTCCATGCGGTCGGCCAGCAGATCGAGCGGCGTGCACAGCGGCCCCACCACGGTCTGCACCTCACGATGCTCGGCCAGCAGGCGATTGACGACTGCCACCGGATAATTCTTGCGGATCACCTGACCAAAGTTGCCGGACGCGGCCAAATGATGATGCAGGCCGCCATCAGTCACCAGGAACACCTGACCTTGCGAGATTTTGCGATCAAGCACCCGGCAAACATACACACCCGCTTCAGCCACCAGATAGCGGCCCAGTTCGATGACCAGCGGCGCGCCCAGGCGCGACTGCGCCAGCTCGCTGAGTGCTGCGAGCGCGGCCCCGATCGGCGCCAGGTCCAGCACTTTCTCATTGGGGAAGTACGGCACGCCAAAGCCACCGCCAATATTGAGCCAATCCAGCCCGCGGGTCAGGCCGCCAAACAGGCGCAGGGCCAGGTCCACCGTCTGGCGCTGCGCATCGACCACCGCGGCAGCGCTCAGGTTCTGCGAGCCGCTGTAGATGTGAAAACCGCGCAGCTTCAGGCCCGCTGCTTCGATGCGCGCAGCCGCCGCCGGCACCCGGTCTTCGTCGATGCCGAACGCTTTCGGGCCGCCGCCCATCTTCATGCCCGAAGCCTTCAACTCGAAGGCCGGGTTCACGCGGATGGCCAGTTGCGGGGCCAGCCCCAGGCGCTCACCCGCAGCCAGCGCCTGCTCCAGCTGCCTCTCAGACTCCAGATTGAGCGTGATGCCGGCCGCCACCGCCTGCTCGATCTCCAGCGGCGTCTTGCCGGGCCCGGCAAAGCTGATGTGCTCGGGTGACACACCGGTATCGAGCGCCACCTGCATCTCGCGCGCCGACGCCACATCCAGACCATCGGTCAAGCCCGCCAGCAACTGCACCACCGCCGGCATGGGGTTGGCCTTGATGGCGTAGTGCAGCTGCACCGCGGTCGGCAAGGCCTGTCGCAGGCTGGCCACGCGATTGCAGATTGCCTGGCGATGGTAGGCGTAGAACGGTGTGCCCCCAACCCGTGCGGCCAGCCGCGAGACTGTCTGCTGGCCAAAGGCGAGCTGCCCGTCGACCACGTCGAAGGCCGAGATAGACGCATGATGAACGAATGAGAGGGGCGTCACGCCTTGCCCCCAAACATCGCGGCCCGCTCGAGGCCCAGCGTTTTGCGATCAATCTTGCCATTGGCATTGCGCGGCAGCGCCTGCTCCAGCCAGTCGATCCGGGTTGGCACCATGTAGTTGGGCAGCGTTTCTTTGCAGGCGGCCAACAGGCGCTCTGAGTCTGGCGGCATGCCGGGCGCCGCCTGCGCCACCACCACCACCGCCTGACCCAGGGTGGGGTGATCCACGCCAAACGCGGCTGCTTCGGCCAGCAGACCTGTGCGATACAGCACTTCTTCAATCTCCGTCGGGCTGACACGGTACCCCGACGTCTTGATCATTTCATCGCGCCGGCTCACAAAATACAGAAACCCTGCTTCGTCGCGGCGAACCGTATCGCCTGACCAGACGGCGATTTCCGGCAGCACCAGTTCAGGCCGCTGTCCCGGCAGGGGCTTGAAGCGTTCGGCCGTTTTCTCCGGGTCGTTCCAGTAGCCCAGGGCGACCAGCGCGCCGCGATGCACCAGTTCGCCTGGCTCGTTGGCGGCGCATTCTGACCCGTCCTCACGCACCACCAGGATCTCCGCGTTGGGGATGGCCTTGCCCATCGAGGTGGGCCGGTGGTCGACTTCTTCAGGCGGCAGATAGGTGGAGCGGAAGGCCTCAGTGAGGCCGTACATCAGGTAGGGCTTGGCGCTGGGCATGCGTTTGCGCAACTCGGCCAGGGTGGCGGTAGGCATCGCGCCGCCCGAGTTCGTGAAGTACCGCAGATGCGAGTCGATGCTTTCCGGCCAGTTCAGGCCGATCAATTGAATGTAAAGCGGCGGCACCGCAGCCAGGCCGGTGATGCGCTCGCGCGCCAGCGCTTTCAGCGCGTCATTGGGCAGCAGGTAGTTGTGCAGCACCGCGCAGGCGCCCACCGAAAACGCGGTGGTGAGCTGCGACAGGCCGTAATCGAAAGACAGCGGCAGCACCGCCAGAATGCGGTCTTCGGCATGGTTGCCCAGGTACGACACAACACTGTGGGCACCGGCCACCATGTTTCGGTGCGCCAGCACCACCCCCTTGGGCTTGCCGGTGCTGCCCGAGGTGTAGAGGATGGACGCCATGTCGGCGTCGATCACGCGGTGCACGGGCAGGGTCGGGCCAGCGAGAAAATCGCCGAAGGCGTGCACCGAAAGCCCCTCGGCGACTTTCCCTTCCGGGGCTGAACCAGTGACCACGACCTGTCGAAGGTCCGGGCAGTGCGCCAGCCAGGGCGCCAGCGACATCCAGCGATCTGCGGTGGTCACCAGCAGGCGAACATTGCAGTCCTGCAGGATATAAGCGGCCTGTTCCGCCTTCAAAATGGGGTTGACCGGCACAAACACCGCGCCAGCGCAGGCCGCGCCCATCAGCGACACGACCGTTTCAACGCGCTTGTCGAGCCAGACCGCCACACGGTCCAGCCGCGCCACGCCCGCGGCAACGGCGGCGCCCGCAAACCGTTCGCAATCGCGGGCCAGTTGCGCGTACGAAACGGATTTCTGGCCAGCCTTGAGCGCCTCCCGGTCGGGCAGACGGGCAGCAGTCTTCAGCAGGAGTTCGTGGATGAGTTCAGACATTGCAATACCGGATGGTCACGGGCGGACTCTATCGCAGGCCCCACCCCAGGGGCGTTGCATTTCGCACGACGAGGTGACGCATGGGCGCAGCATACCGACGGACAGCGCCAGCGGCGACCAACCGTGG
>JAYVOV010000654.1:0-12389 GCA_043757735.1 Burkholderiaceae bacterium | reverse complement strand
CGTAGCCGGTGGCAATCGCCGCTTGGGGTGGCATGCCATTGCGCAACTCCTCGCGAATGCGTTCGTTGATCAGCACGTTGGCATCGATCGCCATGCCCAGTGTCAGTGCAACCGCCGCGATGCCCGGCAGCGTGAGCGTCGCCTGCAGCAGCGACAGCAGGGAGACCAGCAGCAGCAGGTTGACCGCCAGCGCCAGGGTCGAGAAGACCCCGAACAACCGGTAGTAGACCAGCATGAAGGCCGCGATGGCCAGAAAGCCGTACATCGTGCTGTTGACGCCCTTGCTGATGTTGTCGGCGCCCAGGCTGGGACCGATGGTGCGCTCTTCGATGATCTCCATCGGGGCGGCCAGTGCACCGGCGCGCAGCAGCAGCGCCAAGTCGTTGGCGCCGGCCGGGCTGTCCATGCCGGTGATCTGGAAGCGCGATCCGAGCTCGCTCTGGATGGTGGCCACGGTGAGCACTTCGCCTTTGCCGCGCTCGAACAGCACCACCGCCATCGGCTTCTTGATGTTCTCGCGCGAAACTTCGCGCAGCACCCGCCCAGCCCCGTCGTTGAGCTGAATGCCAACCGCCGCACGCTGGTTTTCGTCGAAGGTGGCCTGGGCGCCGGTGAGCTGTTCGCCTGAGAAGATCACCTGCTTGCGCAGCACGACCGGCGCGCCGCGCCCTACCTTGAAGAGTTCGCTGCCAAAGGGTACCGGACCGCTGCCGAGCAGGGCTGCCTGAGCCTCGGCCGAACCATCGACCAGCCGCGATTCGAGGGTGGCGGTTCGACCGAGAATGTCCTTGGCCTTGGCGGTGTCTTGCACGCCCGGCAACTGGACCACGATGCGGTCGGCGCCCTGCTGCTGGATGACCGGCTCGGCGACGCCCAGCTCATTGACGCGGTTGTGCAGGGTGGTGATGTTCTGCTTGAGGGCGGTGTCGAGAACCTCTTTGGCGGCCTGCGGGGTGAAGGCCGCCACCAGCTTGAGGTCGCTGGCATCGGTGCCGTCGGTCAGCTGGAGGCTCGGCTGGCCATCGACGATCAGGTTGCGCGCCTTGGTGCGGGATTCTGGGTCGCGAAAGCGCACTTCGATGGTGTCGCCCGAGCGGCTGATGCCGCTGTGGCGAACGTTCTTTTCGCGCATCAGTGAACGCAGGTCGCCGGCGGTGGAATCGAGGCGCTTCGTGAGCGCCTGCTTCATGTCGACTTGCAGCAGGAAATGCACGCCGCCGCGAAGGTCCAGGCCGAGGTACATGGGCAGGGCGCCCAGCCTGGCCAGCCAGTTGGGCGAGGCCGACAGCAGGTTGAGCGCGACCACATAGATGGGTTCGGCCGCATCGGGGTTCAGGTCACGCTGGAGCGCATCCTTGGCCTTGAGCTGGGTGTCGGTGTCGGAGAATCGGGCCTTGATCGAGTTGCCGTCGAACAGCAGGCCGTTCGACTTGATGTCGGCCTTGCGCAGGACTGCCTCGACACGGCCCAGCATGGCGGTGTCGATCTTGATCGTGGCCTTGCCGCTGGAAATCTGAACGGCCGGGGACTCCCCGAAAAAATTCGGCAAGGTGTAAATGAGGCCGAACGCCAGCGTGATCACCAGGATGGCGTATTTCCAGATCGAATAACGGTTCATGAACAGGACTCGCGCAATGCCGCCCGCCCGGGCGGCATTGCGCCCCGGGCAGCGGCTGGAAAATCAGATCGCTTTCATCGTGCCGTTGGGCAGCAGGGTGGTCACTGCGGCCTTTTGCACGTGCACCTCGATGGCGCCGTCGCCAGCACGCGCAACTTCCAGCGTGATGTAGCTCTCGCCGACTTTGATGATCTTGCCGACCACGCCGCCGGAGGTGACGACTTCATCGCCCTTCTTGAGCGATTCGAGCATGGCGCGTGCTTCTTTGGCCCGCTTCATCTGGGGCCGGATCATCAGGAAATACAGCACCACGAACATCAGGATGATCGGCAGGAAGCCGAGAATCTGCTGCTCGGTGGAGCCGCCAGTGGTTTGGGCGTAAGCCGTTGAAATCAGCACGTTTTTCCTCCTAGAGACAACCGGTCATTATAACCGGGCGAGATTATCCGACGCCGCGGGCGCGATCCTGGGCGAATCGCCGTTGAAAACCCTCGAAGTCGCCACGGCCGATCGCGTCACGCATATCGGCCATCAGCGACAGGTAGTAGTGCAGGTTGTGAATGGTCGCCAGGCGGGCGCCCAGGATTTCATCGACTCGCTGCAGGTGGTGAACATAGGCCCGCGAAAAATTCCCGCAGGCATAACAACTGCAGGTTTCGTCGATCGCTCGGCGGTCGTCGCGAAACCTTGCGTTGCGCAGGCGCAGATCGCCAAAGCGCGTGAACAGCCAGCCGTTGCGTGCATTGCGGGTGGGCAGCACGCAATCGAACATGTCGATCCCGGCGGCGACGCCGGCGACCAGGTCTTCCGGCGTGCCCACACCCATCAGGTATCGGGGCGCCGCCGCCGGCAGGCGCGGGGCGATGTGAGCCAGCAGTCGCAGCATGTCTTCCTTGGGCTCGCCCACGGACAGTCCGCCGATTGCATAACCATGAAAGCCGATGTCGGTCAGGCTGGCCAGCGACTCGTCGCGCAGGTCCTCAAACATCCCGCCCTGCACGATGCCGAACAGGGCATTGGGGTTGACCTGCGCGTCGAAGGCGTCGCGCGAACGGCGGGCCCAGCGCAGCGACAGGCGCATCGAGTCTGCCGCCTGCGCCGCGGTGGCCGGCACGCCGGCGATCTCGTAGGGCGTGCATTCGTCGAAGATCATGGCAATGTCTGAATTCAGCGAACGCTGGATGCGCATCGATTCTTCGGGGGTCAGCATCAACTTGTCACCGTTGATCGGCGAGGCGAAGCGCACGCCTTCTTCAGTGATCTTGCGCATCTGACCGAGGCTGAAGACCTGGAAGCCACCCGAGTCGGTGAGAATCGGGTGGCGCCAGCCATTGAACTGGTGCAGCCCGCCGAAAGTGTCGATGACCGGCAGGCCGGGACGCAGCCAGAGGTGAAACGTGTTGCCCAGGATGATCTGCGCGCCGACCGTCTCGAGCTCGACCGGGCTCATGGCCTTGACCGCGCCATACGTGCCGACTGGCATGAAGATGGGGGTCTCCACCACGCCGTGGTTCAATGTGATGCGGCCCCGGCGGGCGTGGCCGTCGGTGGCGAGAAGGTCGAACTTGAACATGCGCTTGAGAAGGCTGAGTGGCTGGGTGGCGGATGGCCGGCGCAGCTTACCTGAAGGGGCGCTCGGAGAGTTCGTTACCCGCTTCGCGTCAGCAGCATGGCATCGCCGTAACTGAAGAACCGGTAGCGCCGGGCGATGGCGTGTGCATAGGTATCGCGAATCCGTTCCACGCCCGCGAAGGCCGACACCAGCATCAGCAGCGTCGAGCGCGGCAGGTGAAAATTGGTGATCAGCTGATCAACCACCCGGAAACGGTATCCGGGCGTGATGAAGAGCGATGTTTCGGCCGCGCCTGGGCTGAGATTTCCCTGTTCGTCGGCCCGGCTTTCAAGCGCCCGCAGCGATGTCGTGCCGACGGCGATCACCCGTCCGCCGCGGGCCCGTGCCTGCGCGATCGCCTGCACCGCGGGCTCGCCGATCTCATAGCGTTCGGTGTGCATCCGGTGCTGCGACAGGTCTTCGAGGCGCACCGGCTGGAAGGTCCCGGCGCCCACATGCAGGGTGACGAATGCAGTCTCGATGCCGCTGGCCCGCAGCAGCGCCAGCAGATTCTGGTCGAAATGCAGCCCGGCGGTCGGCGCGGCCACCGCCCCGGCACTGCGGGCGTAAACCGTCTGATAGCGTGTCTCGTCGGGCCCTTGCGGCTCGCGGCCGATGTAGGGCGGCAAGGGCAGTCGGCCATCGCGCTCGAGTGCCTCCATCACGGGCTCGTCGAAGCGCAGCTGATAGAACTCGCCCTCGCGATCCAGTACGGTGACGGCGGCCTGCCCCAGGACCAGTACAGTGCCGGGCCTGGGTGTCTTGCTCGCTCGTACCTGAGCCACGGCGGTCCGTTCGCCGGTGATGCGTTCGATCATCACCTCGACCCGTCCGCCGCTGTCGCGTTTGCTGCCCAGGAGCCGCGCCTTGATGACCCGAGTATCGTTCATCACCAGCAGATCGCCCGCATGGAGCAGGTCGGGCAAGTCAGAGAAGTGGAGATCTTCCAGCAACCGATCTTCCAGCAACCGATCTTCCGGCAACCCGGCTGGCGGTACGCGCAGCAGTCGGCTGCCAGTGCGCTCCGGCAGGGGGTGGTGCGCGATCAGCTCGTCAGGCAGGGAGTAGTCGAAGTCCGACAGGAGAAGGGGTGGCATGACTTGATTCTATGCCGTCTCCAGCACTCGTAGCGTTCCCGCCGCCCCGTCCACTTCGACCAGCCTGCGATCAGGTGTGTTCTCCCAGGTGCGCGATGAGAACTGCCAGTCGTTCGGGCCGCGATGGCAGTGGCGGGCTCAGCGCGCTCAGGGTGCCCGCGTTTTTCGGCCGCGCCGGGAGCGCCTAGCGCGCGGTGTAGCCGCCGTCGACCACGTAGTAGGCGCCGGTGACGAACGAAGACTGCTCAGAGCACAGGAAGGCGGCCATGTTGGCGATCTCTTGCGGCTGGCCGAGGCGCCCGATCGGGTGCTGGGTGACCAGGTAGGCGCGGCGCTCCTTGTCGGCCAGTGCGTGGGCGATCATCGGCGTTTCGATGAACCCCGGGCCGATCGCATTGATGCGCAGTCCCTGCTGCGCGCAATCGAGTGCGGCGGCTTTCGTGATGCCCACCACGCCGTGCTTGGACGCGGTATAGGCCACCGTGCCGGCCAGGCCGACCGAGCCCAGGATGGAGGCCAGGTTGACGATCGCGCCGCCACCGCCGGCGATCATTGCCGGCATCTGTGCGCGCAGACAGTGGAATACTCCGGTCAGGTTGATGCCGATGACCGAGTGCCATTCATCGAGGCCATAGCGGTCGGTGGTATTGCGCGAGCCTACGACGCCAGCGCTGTTGATGGCGATGTCGAGCCGGCCGTGGGCCGCCAGCGTGGCGTCGACCATTGCCTGTACTGATGCCGCGTCGGCGACATCGACCTCGACGAAGCTTGCCTGACCACCGGTTGCGCGGATGGCTGCCGCCGCCTGCTCGCCGGGTTCGCGACAACGATCGGCCACGATCACCTTGGCGCCGCCGCTGGCGAAGGTATGCGCGCAGGCCAGGCCGATGCCGGAAGCGGCGCCAGTGATCAGTGCTACCCGGTTTGAGAAGTCGTACGGTGTTTTCATGGGGTCGCTCGTGTTGTGGTCCGTCGGAGTGAGGTCAGGTGCGCGACAGCACGCGGCCTGGACGGGCGTCGGTTCCGCGGCCCTCGCGCCAGACCACCGTACCGTTCACGATCACCGTTTCGATGCCGCGGGCGGGCCGGGTAGAGTGTTCGAAATCGGCTTCGTCGCGCACGGTGGCTGCGTCGAAAATGGTGATGTCGGCGAACGCCCCTTCACGCAATTCGCCCCGATCGGCGAAACCGAAATTGCGTGCGGTCAGACCAGTCATTTTGTGGACCGCAGTCTCCAGCGGGAACAGGCCGAGTTCGCGGCTGTACAGGCCCAGCACACGGGGGAAAGTGCCCCACAGGCGCGGGTGCGGATTGCTGCCCTGCCCGATGCCGTCCGAGCCGATCATGGTGTCGGGGAATGCCAGGATTCGCCGCACGTCGTCTTCGTGCATCGCGAAGTAGATGGCCGAGGCCGGCAGCAGTTTCTCGATCGCGGCCGCGCGCGACAAACCCATTTCGACGGCCACCTCGGCCAGGTCGCGGCCAGCGTATTCGGGGTGCGGGCCAGAAGATGCAATCAGCGTCTTCGTCACCACCGCCGCCCGGCTTTCCGACAGCATCGTCGACGAGGCCGCGTAGGGGTAACAGTCCAGGCAGACCTTCTGCTCGCGCATGCGCTGCTCGATCAGGGGCAGGGTCTGCGCCGAGCGGCCATGGTTGGCCACCCCGGCCACTTTGTGATGCGAGATCAGGGCGGTCACACCCAGTTCGCGACCGATGCGCAGGGTTTCGTCGATGGCCTCGACAATGTGCTCGCCCTCGTCGCGCATGTGCGCGCAGTAGATGCCGCCATGCCGGCGCATCGGCTCGAGCACAGCGATCACCTCTTCGGTCGGCGCGGCGGCCGCCGGCTCGTAGAAGAGGCCGGTCGAGACGCCGATGGCGCCCTGCGCCAGCGACTGCTCGACGAGTTCGCGCATCGCGGCGATTTCAGCCGCGTTCGCCGGGCGATCGAGGTCGCTCATGGTGGCCGCCCGCAGCGTGGTGTGCCCGACCAGCGCCGCGGTGTTGATGGCAGGCGGATGAGCGCGCAGGTCGTCGAGGTAGGCGGCGAAGTCGCGGTAGTGGAAAGCCTTGCCGGTGGGGTCGAGCAGGTCGAGCGGCGGCGGCGTGGGATTGGGCAGACCGTGCGGTGCGGGGGCGATCGAAATACCGCAGTTGCCCGTCACCACGGTGGTCACGCCCTGGCTTACTTTTGGGGTCATCTGCGGGTCTGTCAGCAGCGCCTGGTCGTCATGGGTATGGCAGTCGATGAAGCCGGGCGCCACGATGCGCCCGCGCGCGCTTATCTGCACCCGAGCCGCGGCGGCGGATGCGTCATCGAGCATGCCGATGAACACGATGCGCGCGTCGCGCACCCCCAGATCTGCGTCAAAGCGCGGACGCCGGGTGCCGTCGATCACCGTGCCATGGCGGATGACCAGATCAAAAGGCGCGCCGCGATCGGCGCGAACAGGTGAGTCTGAACCGGTTGCCGGGGTGCTCATTTTTGAACTCCGTCGCTATTTTTTTTCGTCGTGGCCGAGGCTGGGCAGAACCGACCCCGAGCCAGGCGTCAGCAGCCCCACCCTGGCGTAGGTGATCAGTTTTTCGCGGGTATCGACGATGTCGAGGTTGCGCATCGTCAGCTGGCCGATGCGGTCCTGCGGCGAGAAGCTCGATTCGCCCTTCTCCATGGTCAGGCGCTCGGGCTTGTAGGTGAGGTTGGGTGACTCCGTGTTCAGCAGGGAATAGTCGTTACCGCGGCGCAGTTCCAGCGTGACCTCTCCGGTGACGGCGCGCGCCACCCAGCGCTGGGCGGATTCACGCAGCATGATCGCCTGCGGATCGAACCAGCGGCCCTGATACAGCAGGCGCCCGAGCCGGCGTCCGCCATCCCGGTACTGTTCGATCGTGTCTTCGTTGTGGATGCCGGTGATCAGACGTTCGTAGGCGATGAACAGCAGCGCCAGCCCGGGCGCCTCATAGACGCCACGGCTCTTGGCCTCGATGATCCGGTTCTCGATCTGGTCGCTCATGCCCACGCCGTGCCGCCCGCCGATCCGGTTGGCTTCCAGCAGCAGATCGACCAGGTTGTCGTAGCTCACGCCGTTGAGCGCCACCGGCTGGCCTTCTTCGAAGCGGACCGTGACCTCTTCGCGCTTCACTTCCACGTCGTCGCGCCAGAACGCCACGCCCATGATCGGCCGGACGATGCGGATGCCGCTGCTCAGGTGCTCGAGATCCTTGGCCTCATGGGTTGCACCCAGCATGTTCGAGTCGGTCGAGTAGGCCTTCTCGGACGACATCTTGTAGGCGAAGCCCGACTGGTGCATGAATGCCGACATCTCGGTTCGCCCGCCGAGTTCGTCGATGAAGGCCTGGTCCAGCCACGGTTTGTAGATTTTCAGGGCAGGATTGGCCAGCAGCCCATAGCGGTAGAAGCGCTCGATGTCATTGCCCTTGAAGGTGCTGCCGTCGCCCCAGATATTGACCTCGTCGTCCTTCATCGCGTTGACCAGCATGGTGCCGGTGACCGCCCGCCCGATGGGCGTGGTGTTGAAGTAGGTGACGCCGGCGGTCGAGATATGGAAGGCGCCGCACTGCAGCGCCGCGATGCCCTCGGCGACCAGTTGTGCGCGGCAGTCGATCAGGCGAGCCTTCTCGGCGCCGTATTGCAGCGCCCGGCGCGGGATCTCGTCGTAGTCGGGCTCGTCGGGCTGGCCCAGGTTCGCGGTGTACGCGTAGGGCACCGCGCCCTTCTGGCGCATCCACAAGAGTGCTGCGCTGGTGTCGAGTCCGCCGGAAAAGGCGATGCCGACCTTCTGGCCGACGGGGAGGTTCTGGAGAATGGTTGCCATGGCGTGGGTCGGGGCGTGTGGCCCGCGTTGCGGATGATCAGTTGCGCATTGTAGGGTGTGCAGGCCGCTACCTGGGTGACGACTGGTTTGATGCCGATGCGCGCATGCGGCAAAGCGGACAGGCCGACAAAGGTCTGCGAGAGGCCCCTGCAGAGCGTGCTGTCAGCCGGCGGCAGTGATGCGGTGGGCTGGCCGGTAGAGCGCCTGCCGTGCAGGCCACCCCTGTCATGGGATAGAACTGCAATCGCATGGCTTTGAGCCATGTTCTGACTTCCTGGCTCAGTCGGTCCATCGCGGTCAGCCTGCCGTGACCGGCCGCTGAGCAGGCCTTGGTAACCCGTCCCGCCTTCGCAGGTTTTGAATGCGAAGCCCGGCGTCATCACGCGGTCCAGAAATCCCTTGAGCAGCGCAGGCAGGGTCCCCCACCAGGTGGGGTAGACGAACACGATGTGCTCGGCCCATCGGATCAGGTCCTGGGCCCGCTGCAGGTCGTCTTCGAGGGCTTGGCCGGCGCCGTCGGCGAAGGCGTCGGCCAACGCGCCACAGAAACTCTCGCCGCGGGGATGTCCGCGCACGATCAGTACCTTCGTGACCAACCGCGCGCCCACTACACACTGTCCTCGAGAGGCGGATGTGTGGCAATCGGCTTCGAGTTCAGGCCGACGCCAATGGGGCGGGGTCTTCGCGCTTGAATCTGCGCAATTCGCCGAACTTCAAGACCGTCGCTTTTCAAGATGCTTGCGTCTGCGCGGCGGTATCGGCGCGAAGGGTCGTGATCACCGCCATCAGGATCGCCATGCTCGTGCGAACGTATGACTCGGTGCTGCGCTTGCGGTCTATGGTCATCGAGTGGGTGGTGAACGACGAAATGACGATGGCCATCGCTTCGACCAGCATCTGCGGCGTCGAACTGGTCTCGCCGGCCGAGATCCAGGCACGGTCGGCGATCCGCTGTGTCATGCGTCGGCGCATCGATCGGCGCCGCCGATTGGCGGCGGAGAATTCGGGCGGCAGTTCGTCGTCGAAAGCACTGGCCAGCTGCCACAGGCCGCGCCCTGCGGCGAGGTGGCTCTGGTGGGTACGGCGCAGGACCGCGGGCAGCCATTGCGCCAGAGGACCGAAGGAGTCGGCCGCGGCATCCAGCTGGTCCTCATGCCAGCGAAAGGTGCTGTCCAGCACTTCCCCCACCAGCGCGTCCCGGCTCTTGAAGTGCCTGAACAGCGAGCGTCTGCCAACATCAGCCGCCTCGGCGATCTGGTCCATCGAGACGTAGAGACCGGATGTCGCAATCAGGGCGCGGGTAGCCCGAATCACCCGCTTGCGCAGCAGGGCTGAAGATGTCTGCGGCGCACCGGCTGCGGTCTCGATGAGAACCATGGTGGGATCGTCCATAAAACATCCTATCGCCATACTGGTGCGGTCGGCAATTGACAGGGATCTGATTGGCACTGTAGGGTGCCATATTGGCACTTATAAGTGCCATTTCAATTCAGATGCCGGACACTTTCGCCATCAACCGTCAACAAACACCGGGTGCATTTCGCACCTCAGGAGGAATCCATGTCGGCAACCGCCACCGTGATCGAGTCGTCCGCGCTGCAGGCCGCGAAGCGCCTCGACCTGAACAAGAACATTGGTACTGAGCTGCGCGGCGTCAAGCTGCTGTCGTTGAGCGACGCAGACGTGGAGGCCGTCAAACGGCTGCTGGCCGAGCGGGGCGTGCTGGTTTTTCGGGATCAGCCGATGACGCTCGAACAGCAGATCGAAATGGGCCGCCGGTTCGGCAAGCTGCATGTGCACCCAGCCTTCGCCAACAAGGAATACCCGGAGGCGCTGCGCATTCATGCGGATGCCGATTCCGCGTATGCAGCGGGCGAGTCCTGGCACACCGACGTCTCTTGCGATCTCGAGCCTCCCGGTATCTCGATGCTGCGCATTGAAGTTGTTCCGTCAGCTGGCGGCGACACGGCATTCGCCTCGATGTACAAGGCCTATGAAGACCTATCCAAGCCGATGCAGGAAATGCTGCTCAACCTGGAGGCGGTCCATTCCGGCGATCTGCCGTATCGTGGCTCGTACAAGAGCACGTCCACGAAGGTGTATCCGGTCAACCTCCATCCGGTGATCCGCACCCACCCCATCACCGGCAAGCGCGCGCTGTATGTGAACACCGGCTTCACCGACAAGATCAAGGGTGTCACCGGCCGTGAAAGCAAGGCGCTGCTGGCCCTGCTGTTCGATCACATTGCCTACAACGTCGAGTTTCAATGCCGGGTTCGCTGGGAGCCCCAGACCATCACGATGTGGGACAACCGGTGTACCCAGCATTTCGCGTCGTGGGACTATTTTCCCGAAACCCGCTCCGGCTGGCGCGTGACGACAGTGGGCGAGCGGCCCTATCTGGATCGTTGATCGCTGCGAATCGAACGCAGTTGGCCTGATTGGCGCGGGGATCAGTTCACTGCGCGAGTCAGGCCCTCCCAGTGGGGCTTGCGAAGCTCGGTCTTTTGAATTTTCCCCGCGCCGGTCATCGGCAGTGTGTCGCGAAACGCCACGCTGCGCGGACACTTGTAGTTGGCGATCAGCCGGTGGCAATGTTCTGACAGCTCCTGCGCGGTTGCGCTGGCGCCCGGCTTGAGCACTACCACCGCGTGGACCGCCTCGCCCCACTGGTCGCTGGGAATGCCGATGACTGCACTCGCGGCTACCGCCGGGTGCTGCGCCAGGGCGTTCTCGACCTCGGCGGAATAGACGTTCTCACCACCGCTGACGATCATGTCCTTCATCCGGTCCACGATGTAGAGGTAACCGTTTTCGTCCATGCGGCCACCGTCGCCCGTGTGCATCCAGCCATTGCGCAGCACGGCAGCGGTCTGCTCCGGTTTGTTCCAGTATCCCAGCATCACATTGGGGCCGCGCACGGCCACCTCACCCACCGTGCCTCGGGGCACTTCAATGCCCTGCGGATCGACGATTCGAACCTCGGTGGAGAGGGTGGCGCGCCCGGCCGAACGCAGCAGGCCGGCCTTGCCGCTGTCGACCCGATGGTCGGCCGGGGTCAGGTAGGTGGCACAGGGCGACAGCTCGGTCATGCCGTAGGCCTGCAGAAACCCGGCGCTGGGAAATCGCTTCATCGCCCGCTGCAGCACGGCTTCGCTGATCACTGATCCACCATAGGCAAGCACTTGTATGCTGCTGAGGTCGTACTGCCCGGCATCAGGATGGTCGGTTGCCAGCTGGATCATGGTGGGGACCAGCAGCACATGCGTTACCCGATGCTGCTGGATCACCTGCAAGGTGGTCAGCGGCGTGAACAGGGGCGCAATGACGAAGGTTCCGCCGGCAGTGGCATGACCCAGCATCAGGGCGGCCGCCGCGATGTGGAACATCGGGGCGATCAGCAGCGCGCGGCCATCCGCTTGCGTCATGCCGGCGCCGACGGCTGCCAGTGCATTGGCGCACAAGTTCTCGTGACTCAGCATCACGCCCTTGGGAAAGCCCGTGGTGCCACCGGTATAGACGACACCGGCAAGATCCTGACCGCTGCAATCGGCGTCGGCGGCCGGCGTCGCGGCAGCGAGGAGCGCTTCGTAGTTCAGCATGCCCTCGGGCGTTTCGGCGTCGCCCGTGTAGATCAGTGTCTGCAGCGAAGTGCTGCGGCTTCGCAGGTCGATCGCCGTTTCTTTGAACTGTTCGTCGACCAGCAGGATGCGGGTGCCGCAGTCGTCCAGCGAGTAGGCGATCTCGGCAGCGCTCCAGCGGATATTCACTGGATTCACCGCGCCGCCGGCCCACCAGGTGCCGAAGAAGAACTCCAGGTAGCGGTCTGAGTTGAGACTCAGCATGCCGATCCGGTCGCCGCGAGCCATGCCCAGCGCCTGCAAGGCGCCAGCCAGCCTGGCGACGCGGTCGCCGTACTGGGCGTAGCTGTGCTGGCGCGATCCGCAGATGGTTGCTGCCTGCTGCGGGTGGCTCTGCAGCGCACGGTGCAATCCTTGCGTGAGGTACATCGGCACTTGACTTCTCCGTGATTGGACGCTTAAAGGGGAGGCGCATCGCGGATTGCGATGGCGCAGGAAAGCCCGGCGTTGCGACATGGCAGCTTTCCGTCAGCAAATCTACGCTGGAGCGAGGCACTTGAACACCGCATTCGAAGTCAGGCTGGCGAGTTCCGGGCGGGTGGTTGTCGTTGCCGCGGACCAGTCGGTGCTGGACGCATTGAC